>JAAENB010001261.1 GCA_024224995.1 bacterium
AAAGCCTGTCAATAACCTCCTGCTCAACTTTTTGCCCGCTTTCCCGTTCATACCATTTGAACATCTCATTAACTTCGTCATAGGTAAGATTAGGAATATTGACACTTCTCTGAATGTTAAAGGGCGAGCCTTTTACATTCTCCACACCGAGAACGCTTCTAACTCCGATGAGTGCAACACCGTGCAAAAGATAGTCTCTCTTCTCAGTGGATTTATCCGCTTGATCCTGCTGTAACATATGAATATTTCTGAAAACGCCCACTATGGCGTTTATAGCATCCTCGGCCAGGGCATCGAACTCGTCAAGGATCAGGACCAGGGGCTTATCAAGAAAATCAGTTGAAAAAATATTCTCAAATTTTTCCAGGCTATCGGTTTTGATAATTTTTTTATTCAATTTTTTAGTAATTCTTTTTCCTATGGATATTAATATCTTACTAATATCATTCTCTATTTTCAGATGTTCCAGGTTAACCTTTACAACATCAAATCGCTCATCTGCCTGGAGCTTGAAAAGAATCCGCTGCATCAGCCAGGACTTTCCTGTTTGCCGGGGAGCCCAAACAGTAATATAATGTCCGCCTTCTTCCGGATCCTCTCCAACCAGTTGAGTATATGCTTTTTCAATCAATTCCTGTCTTGGAGCATAATAATTCAATTTCGTATTGACTGGCCCATATGATGAAAATCTTCGCATTTCTTCCCCCGGATTTGTGTCTCAATCGGTAATCAAAATATAAGTACTTTTAGCGTTAGCGGAGTATTTTGTCAATAAGAAAGCGTCTTTGATTTTGCTTTAAGGGCATCATATAAAATTATTGACAGGTTGATAATAAAGTGTTTACATGACGTCATGATGGATACTACAATTATTGATGCTCATGCCCATTGCGGCATCCAGGACCAATTTGGGGATGAATCTTTTGAAGCATATTATTCTTCTATTGAGGGAAGCAGTATTGCCGGGGTTGTTATGTTTCCTCCAGTCCAGGAAATTTATGATCGAGATGAACCGGATTTTATAGATAATCCCCAGTGGCAGGAGAGAAGAAAAAAAGCAAATGATTATGTGCTGTCGCTCGCTAAAAAGGATTTTACCGTGATACCATATTTTTTTATATGGAATGATTTCGCCGTGGAACAACTGAGCTCTCTACACAAAGGCATCAAATGGCATCGCCATTTCGACGAGCCCATTTACCACTATGATGATCCCCGGTGCAAAAAAGCCATTGACGAAATCAGGAAAAGAAATATGCCTATAATTCTTGAGGAAGAATTAAAAAATACGGTACGTTTTATTCATGAGATAGCGACCGGCGTAAGGGTAATAATCCCTCACCTGGGAGGACTAAACGGGGGGTACCGGGCAATATCAAAAAATGGGCTATGGGAACTGCCCAATGTTTATGCTGATACGGCTCTGGCATCTTCGTCTGCGATAATGGATTACGTTCAAAGATATGGAACCGAACGTATTATGTTCGGTTCGGATTTTCCATTTGGTGATCCCATAGATGAATTATCGAAAATTCAAAAATTGGATATTCCAGAGGAAACAAAAAAAGCCATTTTGGGTTTAAACTTAAAACGGCTTTTATTGGACAGCAATAGATAATTATCCCTCACAACTTTCTTTTACAAATGACCGGGTCATCAGTATTATGAGAACTACAGGGAATACGGCCTGAAAGAAGAAACTCATGACTGTCGCGATCGACATGGGGGGTGCTAAGGTATTGAACATGCCTCCTCCGGGAAAAGAGGCCATCATTTTTGTATGTGCCGGCAGAATCACGGTATAGGTAATAATTGCTTCAAAAACCAGGTAACCAAAGGAAATAATCCCCGCCACAATAGCAAGTTTCCTCCCCCTCTTTTCTTTGTACTGTAAGAGGCCGATTCCGGCAACTAAAACAATAATAGCTGCAAGCCCGGAAATAATACTCACAAAACCCTGGACCCTATTAATATATTGCATGCCGGGAAGCATTTGGCCGAACATCTCTCCGATGCCGCTCTCCCCCATTACCGCATCAAAGAAAAATGAACCGAGCAGTGACATGATCCCCGGGATTAATCCGCAAAATATATACAAGGAACCCGTAACAATAAGTAATATTCCTATTACCCTGGGTACCCGGGATTTTGCTTCTTCAACAACCGGTGTTTCCGGGGTAAAAATCTCTTCATTAGTCATGTAATAAAACTCCTTCTCAAAAAATTAAAAATTATTTGTTCTAAATAATAATTTGTATTGCAAATGTCAACTTAAAGGAATGATTTTTTTCGAAAAGGGGAATAATCGCTCTGTTTTTGGAATGAACGCTATATTTTTTTATAGGATAGTGTTTATAATAAAAAAATTTAAAAAATACTGTTGTTCATTCCCCCCCACCTAGCGTTCATTCCCCGTCTATTGCCACAAAAGAGGGAAAATTGTATATTACATACTAATAACACATTTTCACGGTATTATTTCAAGAAAACAAACCTTTTTTCAACCAAACAATTAACAGGAGATAAGATGAAAAACTTTCTTAATTCAACAATTTTGACTTTTATTGCGGCAATAATTACCTTTTCAGGGTGTGAAGCAGGACTCAGCCAGGAGGATTCCGGTTCTTCCAGTGCAGATAAATTCAGTTTCTCCGATATGTACTCAAAATTTTCAGTAATGCAGGAAAGAATAAATTCCCTTGAGCAGACAGTTGCCCGGCAGGAAGCTATTATCAGCACCTTTGAATCCAGTACAACTTCAGGATTTAGTCAATTGCAAGATTCTATTGATAGCAATACTGTCTCGATTGATAGTAATACTGCCTCGATTAGCAGCAATGCTGCCTCAATTAGCAGCAATGCGAGTTCAATGAGCGCTTTAAATACTACGCTCTCAGGAGTAAGCAGGTTAACCGATCCCGGTACCGGAAAAACAACAATACGATTTAGCGGAGTGAATGTGCAGATAGTTAGCGGTACGGGATATACAAATGGCGTTAAACAACATTATTGGGATGAAAGCGGACAGGTCTATGGAACAGTGAACGGTCTTGGTAATTTGATTGTGGGCTATAATGATAAAAGACTGGATGATAACGGAGATCCAACGAATAACGATGTTAGAACAGGTTCTCATAATATTATCATTGGTAAATATCATAATTATTCCTCTTATGGCGGGCTTATTGCCGGTATGAAAAATAATATAACCGACACCTATACCAGTGTAACCGGGGGATGTGATAACAGCGCCACTGAAAAATATGCCAGTATAAGTGGAGGAATTCATAACGTGGCCAGCGCTTTTTATGCCAGTGTGAGCGGGGGAACGACAAACAAAGCCTCCGGCACCTATTCCAGTGTGAGCGGGGGAAAGAATAGAACTGCTAGTGGGGAATTTCAATGGCTAGGGGGATTCTAATGGAGTTAAAAAACATACCGCAGTAAAGTTCCCGGCGCGCGGCGCAAGTCGCGCCTCCTGTTTTCATGGTCTCAATAAATTTTAGGAATAGATCCGGGCGCACCCTGCGGGCCGGGCTGCTCCGGGCTCCACTTCGTTCCGGTCCTGCGGAAGACCTCCGGACTAAACCCTGCGTATCCCTTGCGCGGGATTCAGGCCGGGTCGGATTGCTCTCTCTAGAAACTCTTTTTAGACAGGGCCGGTTCCCGGGAAGAGAGACGTT
>JAAENB010001262.1 GCA_024224995.1 bacterium
CGGTCCCATACCGGAAACACCCCGGAGGGGTGTAGTCATGTAGCCCGGGGTTTTTAACCCCGGGAGCAGAAAAGGCTCCGGTTAATATCCCCGGACAGAAAAAGACCTATCTCTATCAAGTTTCTTCCGTATTTTTTCCCGGCCATCCGGTCCCTGAGCGGAGCCGAAGGGCCGGGGTCAGCTGCTCTCAAGAAACTCTTTTTGCATGTGCGCGGGCGTAGAAGTATGGGCTCTTTGGATTGCTGCGGAACTCCCTCCGGTCAAACAGTCCTCACAACCCAAAGAGCCCATACTTCTACGCCAGATGCAGCTCGCAATGCTATTTCGTTTCTGACGTATTTTTTCCCTCTTTTTTCAACACGCAAATATCCGAAGGACTAATAAATTTTTTACTTGAAAGATTAACCTATACAGTGCTACTGTAATTTAACAGGAAACAAAGAAGTGAGCTCAATGGGGTGCTGTGAAAATAGTAGTTATTATACAGTTTGTTATTTCAATATTAATTGTACAGATTATTTCTCCAGCCAATATTTTTGGGAAAAATAACATACGCACTTCGGACTCCGGAATAGTGGAATTAACTGAAGACTGGCACTACCACCGGGGAGACCTGGCATTTAATAACGAAGGAGAACCGGAAACAGGAATAGACTGGACCAGGTTCAGGTATACCGGCAATCCAATGAAGCAGGGGAACTGCAGAATAATCTGGCTAAAGACAAAGCTGCCGGCGGGAGAATGGGAGTCGCCTTCACTCTGCCTGGAGGGATTATACCAGGTAATTGAGGTCTATTTGGATGGAAAGTCTCTTTATACATTTGGCACAATTGATGAAAACGGCATGGCAGAATACCCGGGAAGCTCATTTCATATAATTCCGCTTTCCCCCGGCTTTGCCGGAAAAAATATATATTTCAGAATATACTCCGATTATCATTCCATAGGAATGTACGGTAAAGTACGAGCAGGACCACAAACAGGGCTGGTATTAACACTGCTTCGGGAAAAAGCAGTCTATGCAATCCAGGGAATTATATTTCTTTTCATTGGCCTCTTTTCAATAGGAGTTTTTATATTCAATAGAAAACAGAAGGCATTTTTAGCTTTTAGCATGGTGGCAATAGCAATAGGGATCGCGGTTATCACCCGGTCACGGATTCTGCTCCTTTTTTTAGATGTACCGCTTTTACTCATTAATATCCAGTTAACAGCTTCATTCATCATACCAGTAGGGATAAGCATATTACTGGAAACATTGTTTGGACGCGGATATAAATCAATGATACGACGTTTGTGGCAATGTAATTTGTTATTTATCCTTTGTCTATTTTTGATGAAAGCCTTTCATATATCTTCACTCATGTCAATGCTGCCTTTTTTTCAAAAATCAATGATAGTGGTAATACCGGCACTTCTGACAGTGCTGGCAGTACTTGTCTATAGAGGTAATACTGAGGCGAAAATATTTCTAACAGGAATTGGAGTTTTTGCGTTGTTTACGATATATGATATACTCTGTGACCTGAAGATACTTCCCCGGGTTGGGCAGCTTATTAGCTGGGGATTTTTTTTCATGGTACTAACAATTTTGATAGCGCTTATATACAGGGTCTATAGTATCCAAAAGGAGGCACAACTCAATCTTGAATTAAAAGTTGCGGAAAGAACCGTAGAGCTAACACAGGCAAATGATAAACTGAAAGAGATGGATCAAATAAAGACCAACTTCTTTGCCAATATATCTCATGAAATACGAACGCCACTGACGCTTATTTTATCTCCCATAGAATTCGTATTATATAAAGAAAAAAACATAGAGGTCGATCCCGGTTTTCTTAAAACTATTTATAAAAACGCTCTTCGGCTGCTTCGACTCATCAATAACCTGCTCGATTTTTCCAGGATCGAAGCAGGCCGAATACAAATGCATATTAGTGAAATAAACATGATCGATTTCTTGAAAAATTATATTGCTTCGGTCTTTTCAACAGCAGTATCAAATAATGTTATAATCAGTCTAATAGCCGAACAGGAGGAAATCCCGGTATTTCTGGACGCAGAAAAGGCAGATAAAATAATAATGAATCTTCTTTCAAACGCGTTAAAATTTACCCCGGATGGAGGAAAAATTGATATAGCCGTAAGCAGTGATAAAAACAACTGTTATGTTAAAATTACCGATACCGGGATTGGAATAAAAGAACAAGACAGAGAAATCATTTTCGATAGGTTTAGCCAGGTAAATTCCAGCTCAATGAAACAATATGAAGGAACCGGGATTGGGCTCTCACTTGCCAAAGAATTAATTGAAATGCATAATGGAACGATTTCAGTGACAAGCAAACATTATGAAGATTTCCCGGATAACCATGGAACGTCCTTTACCGTTACATTTCCCCTGGGAAAAGAACAGTGGGAAGGGAAGGAACAGGTAACCTTTCAGCAAGAACAGGACCATCGGCAGCAGGTAACCGGTTCCGGAAAAATGCTGGACCTGGAAAGAGATGAGGTGGAAGAGTCAATCGAATATTCCCATACAGATGAAAATAAAAAAATAATTTTATTAGTCGAAGACAATGCTGACATGCGGCAATTTGTCAAAACGCTCCTGAAAGAATTTTATACTGTACATACAGCCTGTAATGGGAAAGAGGCATTGGAAAAGATTGAAGAAATATTACCGGAATTAATCCTCTCAGATGTAATGATGCCCGAGATGAACGGCTATGAACTGACACAGAGAGTTAAGAATGATCCAATATTGAAGAATATCCCAATAATCCTGCTTACAGCAAAGGCTGAAACAGCTGATACGATAGAAGGTTTTGAGCATGGAGCCGATGATTATGTTGCAAAACCCTTCAATTCTCAAGAACTATTAATTCGCATTAATTCTATATTTACCTTAAAAGAGAATGAGAGAAAACTCTTCGAGCGGAATGTAACTATTGAAAAAGAATTGGAAATTGCCCGGCTGCTGCAGCAAAAGCTCTTACCAGGATCTCTCCCGGAAATCCCCGGATATAATTCTCATGTTGAATATATCCCCATGGATAAAGTAGGCGGAGATTTATATAATTTTTTTGATGACGATGATACCATTGAGCTGTTTATGGCTGATGTTTCCGGGCATGGACTTCCCGGAGCGTTCCTCTCAACGATTACTAAAATGGCTCTTGAAAGTATTGAGGCAAGACGATCTCCGGGAACCGTTTTGGAAAAAGTAAATAAAATTATATGCAAATTCACGGTGCTTGGCAACTATGTAACTACATTTTTTTGTACAATTGATAAAAAAACCAACGTAATGAATTATTGTAATGGAGGACATTTTCCTCCTATGGTGTATAGAGAAAAAACCAATGAGATATTTGACCTCATTGATCTCAAATCAAAAAATCCCCCTCTGGGATGGTTTGAAAATAAGACATACTCTGAAATAACATTTCAACTGGAACCAGCCGACCGGCTCATACTCTATACCGATGGAATTTTTGAATGCCGCAATACTATTGATGAGGAATATGGTATTGAACGATTTGCTCAATTTTGCCGGTCTCATCGCGGTTTGTCTCCCGCTGAGTTTACCGAATCTATTTTTAACCATGTTAAAGATTTTGCCGGTTCGGAACATTTTGATGATGATGTTTGTTTGCTTATCTTTGATGTATTGTAACACCATCATCAATCATCAATCATCATTCCCGAAAAGACCAAATTTGCCGCCGGTTTTGCCGACTGCGTTTGCGATACCCTTCAAAGCTGCGGTTTCAACCCGGGAAGTGATTAACGCAATAAAATTTATAAAAAGTCTTGCCAGTAACGCAGTTTTGCTTTTTTTGACCCTATGGTACTTGAAATAAGTTCAATATTTTTTTCTTCCTTTATAATCGCGTTTTCCGGAGCAATAATGCCGGGACCTCTTTTGACTGTAGCGGTAAGCGAAAGTACAAGAAGAGGTTTCAAGGTTGGGCCGCTTCTTATTTTAGGCCATGGCATTCTTGAGCTTTTACTGGTACTATTGATTATTTTTGGATTGGCCCCCTTTTTTAAAAAACCTTCTGTTTATATAATTATTGCCATCGCGGGCTCTGTTATTCTCATGTGGATGGCCTGGGGAATGCTTAAATCACTGCCCAAATTAACATTGGATTTAAAGAATAGCAGTGAGCAGAAAAAAAACAGGCTTATCTTATCCGGATTGTTTTTAAGTTTAATAAACCCCTATTGGATAATCTGGTGGGTTACAATTGGGATGGGGTATATTTTACACTCTCTGGAGATTGGCGTTTTAGGAATTATATTCTTTTTTATTGGGCATATTTTAGCAGATTTAGCCTGGTATTCATTTATTTCCTTTTCAGTTTCAAAAGGAAGTTCATATATAAATGACAAAACGTATAAATGTATAATAGGTTTTTGCGCTATCTTTTTAGTCTTTTTCTCAATTATGTTTGGCTACTCCGGCATTAAAAAATTATTTAAATCCCAAATTCAGCCCGTTCTATCAGCTCCATCTGCATATCCTTATTCAGGTTCACAAAATAAGCGTTATACCCGGAAATCCGCACCAGCAGATTTTTATAATTTTCCGGATTTGCCATAGCGTCCCGCAATACTTCCGAATCAATCATGTTAAACTGCATCTGCATTCCGCCCTGTTCAAAATAGGTTTTAACATATGAATACATAGTATTAACAGTCTTTTCGCGCGAGTCCCCGGCCGATGGAACAAGCATTACATTAAAGGCGATATTATTGTCCATGTTTCTCGGATTAAGCTGCGCCACATCTCTTATGTTATCCAGAAAACTTTTCGACGCCGAAGGATGCGGAGTAACGCCCGGCGTAAAGGGTTCATAAGCCAGCCTGCCCGACGGCAGAGCTCCCGAAAGCGTTCCATACGCCACATGCTGGGCAACAGACCAATAGCCTACCGTATAATCACCGCCGCGAAAATTTTTATTCGATTTATAACAGGTACGTATGAGTGTTGTTACCCTGTTTGCCATTGTTACGGCTTCATCACTGCCCGATCCAAAGCGCGGTACCTTATTGCGAACCATGGCATGGAGCGCGGGATCATTTTCAAAACCGGAGTCTACTGCCGCCTTCAGCTCCCGCAGCGTAATCTTTTTATCTTCATACACCAGCTGCTTAATAACCAGCAAGGAATCAACCACATCGCTAAGCCCGATGTTAAACGTTCCTGATGTATTATAAACAGCACCGCCCCTGGTTACGTCTTTTGTGTTCTCTATCGCCCCCTGAATGGCAGTGCTTAAAAGCGGCGTAGGCCGCAGGTATGCGTATGCTTCCGCTGCCATATTATTAAATTTGGTCGTTTGGTCTATAATGAATTTCTGCTGTGCAGCAAAGGCTTCAAAAAATTCATCAAAGGATTTTATATCATCATTTTCAATCTTCCCTGTTTTTGGCCCGAGATGCCAGTTCATCAATGGATGATACCCGTTATTAAACGCCATCTCCAGCCCCGCCACCATGTTGATAGACGTTGCCCCGGTATGGCTCATATGTTTTCCGGATAAAGTTATTTCCACGCATCCCGTTGCCGCCCAGTCCCGTAAATCTTCTATGGAATCGGAATTTTGACTGAACGATTCTATTATGGCGTCATCATTATGCATGGAAGGAGTGGCAACCGTAATAAAATTCACCTCACATAAACGCTTTAAATAGGCGTCGCTGTTTACTCCTGTTTTAAATCGCGCGTTCATATTCGGATCATTCATGGATAACATTTCCGTGACCTTCAGAAAAATATAGGTCATGTCATTAACGGCATCTTCTCCTTCAGGAGTAACCCCGCCCAGGGTGATGGCTGTTTCCGCGTGACTTCCGCTAAAGAGATAGTTCGCAACATCGGGTACAAGATTCTGATGCTCCGCGTTCCGCAAAAAATAGAACGATAAAAGTTCAATAACCTGTTCTATATAGTGCGTTTTTTCCCGCTCCGTTGATAGTTTCCTCATATCACTTTCGAAATAGGGCTGAAATAGCTGGTCCAGTCTTCCCGGTGAAAGGGACACATTATTATTTTCCATAATGAGTCCTATCCAGCATATCCATAATGAATTGACTGCTTCATCAAGGGTTTCAGCAGGACCGGCCGGTACCTTCCGGCATATTTGTGAAAGCCTGTTTAATTCGGTCTTTCGTTTTGGATCACTTTCAATTTCCGCGAGTCTTTCCGCTTCAAGCGCGAGATTCTCCGCGTAGGAGTTTAATCCTTCCAGGCACAGTATCATGGATTTGAGAGTATTTATTTTCTCTGTTTCGCCCTCATCCAATTCTTTCAATTGCTGATTTATCCCGTTAAGAATATTCGTTGTTCCTTCATTCACCAGCCGGGGAATATCCGGCACCGTATGCGACATGCATACGGACTTAAAATTAAACGAGGCTACGGCGCGCTCATCAATTTTTTGACAGAGCGGATAATCATAGTTTTCACGAATCCATTCCCGCGTTGTTCTTTTGGCCCAGAAGGGAAAAATATCGTGCAGGTCTTGAACGGTTTTTGGGGAGATTCGGCAGGGATTAAGAATTCTTTTTTCAATTGAGCCCAACTCCCCCCATATCATTGTTCCTGTTGTATCGGGATAAATGAGAACTCCTATTTCCTCAGAGCTGCCGGTTCCGGCAAGTAAACTGTCCGGACGAATGATGGCTTGTTTGTTTTCCATGAGATATTTATACGCGTGCGCCTGCCGCAGTTCCGGAAACCAGGGATTCCCTTCTTTGTCCTTTTCAAAACCATTTTCCCGGTACCATTTCGTTAGAAGTACGGGCCGTTCCGAGGAAATTTCCGGTTTTGTCGCGAAAAGTTTTTCATGATGTTTTTTTATCCGCGGGAAGTCATCTAAACTATACTGTGACAGGTATGGATCTTCCAGGTATTTAACCCCGGGATCTTCATTTTGAGGAGCCTTCATCCGGTAAGTTCCTCTCCCGTTAATTTCCTTTGAGAATTCCACATTGTTTTTTGGATATTCTTCTTTCCTGGATTTTACGTCCTGTTTTGCGGCTTTATCCAGCATTTTTTGATGTTTTTTTCCCATGAGCAGTGATACTAAATAATTAAAGGCCTGTAAATAGGCCATATTTCCTTCAAGAATTACCTTGTTTTTTAACACAAGATTCAGCATCTCATTTGGGGTAATTTTAGCGGTTTCTTTTAAGATATCATCATTTATGAACCTCATTACGGCATCGGCGTTTTGGGGAATCGATTTTTCTACGCTTACACGGCCGTTTTGAAATACTATGGCCTGTTCTACTGTTCCCGTTTCTGTTTTAAGTCCTATGGTGAAATTGGTCCATCCGTCGGTGCTTTTGAGATACGCTCGCAAAGACGGCCTCAGGTTGAATTGAAAGGCCAGCATGCGCAAGGCCAGGTGAGTTAGTCTGTTAAGGTAATTTCTTCTGCTCATGGTTTGACCTCTCAAGAAACTTAATTTTGTTTGTGCGCGGGCCTGGAAGTATCCCCTCTTCTAAATGCTGCGGAACTCGCTTTGCTCAAACAGTCCTCACATTTAGAAGAGGGGATACTTCCAGGCCAGATGCAGCTTGCAATATTATTTAGTTTCTAACTTATTTTTCCCCGGCCAGCCGGTGTCTGAGCGGAGCCGAAGACCCGGGTCAGGTGCTTTTAAGGAACTTGTGCTTTAGTAAATCAATTATAATATAACACTTTTTTTACTCGAAATCTATCGAATTTATAAATCAGAATATAAAATTAGAGAGTCAAAGGGAAATATCGTCCTTGACAAAAGCTTAAAAATCATTATTAATATAGATACTGTATTAGAAAAAGGAGCTGTTCAATGAATATAAAAATGATAATAAAAACAATAGTAGTAATACTCTTTATCGTATTGATGCAGCAGTTTGTTACTGCCGGGAAAGGCCCGGAAGTTTATTATAAAAAGGGGCAAGCGCTCTATGTATACGCTCTTACGGGGTTGAACCTGCGGAAGAAACCTGAATCTTCGGGTAAGAAAATTGCTACTATTCCCTATGGGAAAAAGGTCAGGGTATTGACCCTTACTAAAAAGATCCTTACGGCGGGAAATATAAAGGGCTATTGGATAGAGGTGAGCTATAAAGGCAAAAAGGGCTATATCTTTGACGGTTTTTTATCATCCCTGCCTGCCCCAAAATTAAATGATGCTGCTACAGTTAAAAAGTATGCCAAAAAACACGGTGTTGCCATAAGCGAGGAGAGCGCTGAGATCTTTTCCGAGCAGGTTTTAAAAGTCAAGAATATCCGCTTAAGCGAGGGTTTTTTGATTGGACGTGCTCTTGCCGTGTCTACGGATTGGTGGTTCAGCAACCGCGACAGGTTTCCCATAAAGAGCAAAACCTATAAGGAGACGTATAAAACCAAAGACGGGCAAACCTTCAAGCTTGACGTTGAGATTACGGTACACCAAAAGGATGGGAAAATATCGGGGATCAATATTCTAAAAGATGCTGGTGGGTATAGACGAATATTGAGCCTGGAAAAGAAAAAAGACGGTGTACATATAACATTCTCTGTTGTTGATTAATATTTAAATCCGAATGCGGGGGCTGGGCGCGTCCTGCGGACCGGGCTCCTCCGGGCTCCGCTCCGCTGCGGTCCCGACACCTTTTGATTTTCAAATACTGCCAAAAGGATTCCTATTCATTGAAAAAATCAAAAGGTGCCGGGACTAAACCCTGCACATCCCTCGCGCAAGATTTTTAAAAGTGCCTGCCCCTACAGGAGACGTGGTTCATTCTTGAGATGAAACTTCTTTCCAGTACCAATGGTCATTCCCATTCAACATCACCATAAATACCGCCCCCGGGAATAGCGCAGGCCTCCCATACTGTTCCGTAGTGGGTACATTTTTTCATTTATTTCACTTCATAACAACTTTTTTGCGTAATACAGCAAGATGGTGCAAGATTATTTTGTTATGCTATAATTGTAAATAAATTTAATGGAGCGTACAATGAATTCACAAAAATCGCAGAAGAAAAGAATGGTTTTAATAAAAATGGCGTACTGGTTTGGAATTTGTGCCGATGCCCTCTGGGCTGTGGCATTATTCAGCCCCCAGGTTTTTGGTCTCATTACGGGTAATCCGGACTTTAGTCCTAATCAGCAAATGATGCAGTTTATGTGGATTGGCGGTGTTGTGATATTGGGCTGGACAGTTCTGCTTATATGGGCAGTGAGAGAACCTGTTGAACGGAGGGGAGTGATTCTCATAACGGCCTTTCCTGTTGTTGCGGGCCTGTTTGTTGTCGCGCTTATTGGTTTTCTTAATGGAAATACGGGGAATGTATGGATTTTATTCAAAACCGCTATTCTGTTTATATCCATGGTTACAAGCTATATTCTTGCCGGTTCAAAGAGGCTGTCATGAATACGGTATTTGAAAAACGTATACTAAACTTTCATCTTGATTCGTTCAAAATAGTTCACCACGCGCGCTACCTTGAAATTCCGGAAGAGGCCAGGTGGTTCTACTGCTATGAAAATAATCTCATAGACGCGTTTCACAGCAGGGGAATATATCATGTTATTGTAAATATCAATATTGATTACAGGTCCAGCGCGGCGTTTGGTGATGTTATTTCAGTGACGACAGGGCTTCACCAGGCTGCGGAAAAAAGTGTTTGTTTTAAGCAGACTATTTATAATAACAAAGAGCTCTTGATTGATGCGGAAATTACTAATGTGTTTATGTATAGCTCAAATAATAAGGTTATACCAATTCAGGAAATGGCGGATTTTTGGGAAGACCTGTAAGTTGCGGTTACCTGGGTATTTTATATCAGAAAAACTGCTTGACCATGTTAACGCGTATTGGTATTTTTTCGCAAATCTAAAAAAAAGGATACAATACAATGGGAGCCTGGGATTACGGAATTTTCGATGACGATACGGCGTATGATTTTGTTGATGAAATCAAAGGGGACGCGAAAAACTTTTTTAAATCTTCATTTGAAAAAGCAATTAATGCAGATTACCTGGAGTATGATGACTGTCACGCGGTAACGGTTTCCGCTGCCTATATGGATAATCTTTTACATGGAACTACGTATAGAACAGATAGCGCGGACGAGACCGATGAAAGCAACGTAAATATGTTTGGAGCATTGCATAAAGATTTGCAGGTTGATGATTTGAAAAAAATCGCAGCGGCTGCATTAGAAAAAGTTATGAGTGATAACTCCGAACTAAAAGAACTCTGGTCCGATAATGATGAACTGTTTCCGAAGTGGAAAAATAATCTTGAATTATTAATAAAAAGACTTACATAAAGACCGGAACCCTCGGAATATCTTGCGCCAGGGGTTTGGTTCTGAGAGACGTTGCAGTGCAACGCCTTTACTGGCTGGTTTCAGGTCAGGGCTATGGAGACTCTGAGGAGAGATGCGACTCCTGCGAGGGGATCGGTACGCGTAGGGGCACGGCGCGCCGTGCCCTCACGGTGTTTATTTGGGGTTTACCCCTCTGTGCCGTTTTCGTGTAGGGGAGAGGCAGGCCTCTCCCCTACACAAAAACGTCTCGGAAACCGGCCCTATTTAAA
>JAAENB010001263.1 GCA_024224995.1 bacterium
CGGCGCTTCTGTCAAATTCCGGTGCTATTACATGAGAACTCATAAAGGAACCCCTTTTTTTGTTTTTCGTTCATCTTATTCACAGGTCTTTTCAAAATTATACCTTCTGTTTTGCTCTTTGTCAAGAGCTCATTTTTTTTTGATTATTTTTGTATCAGGCGTATGCGTTCCGGCAAGAGCATGGCTGGCTGGATAAGGATTATTTTTTTTAGGGAATGCCGCAAACAGGAACAGGCACCCTGCTAAGGCACCCGATTATTATTTACCTGCTCTATGTTTGGCTATACATTCCCTGAAAACCTCAAGAGGATCCCGGCTGGTTATTCCCGTACCAATTTCCGACTCCAGGGCGCTTATATCGCAATAATGCGAAAGACCGATGAGTTCATCGATAACTGCCTGGCTGCTTATCTTTTTATCGGAAGAAAGGCGCTGTTTTCGCAGCTCTTCCACCACTATTTCTTTCCGGTTTGTTGTTTTGGAAATATTTGCAGACCGGCAAATTTCATCGAGCACGTTATTCAGTGATATTGGTTTTTTATAGCCTACATTTAAGGGCTTCTGTTCCTTTGAGTTCTTTAATAATATTTTTTTTGCCAGCTGTATAATTATTTTCGCGTAATCATCTACGTCTATAATGGAATACTGCTGCTCTCCCGATCCCAGGATGGGGCCGCTCTCTGCCATGTTGGTAAAAATTTGAATCGTAAACCGGTCACCTGCTCCCCAGATGAAACGAGGCCGTAATAAGTAAAGACCTCCCTTTCTCTTTGTCATTTCTTCCCGGTAAATGTTTTCCGCTTGCAGCCTTGCTTCGGCAAGAGCGGTTTCCGGTGTCAGAGGATAGTCCTCCTTAATACCGGCCTGGTCTCCCTGGCCATATACGGACATGGAGCTGCCGTAGATTATTCCAACTGTTGAAGGAGGTAATTGTTCAATAAGGCGTTTCCCGCCCGCGACATTGGCGTCATAAAAACCGGTTCCGTCGGTATCGACCTGTTTGGTGGCATAGTGTACAAGAATATGGGGCTCTTCCGGGAACAGGGATGCCGGTACATCGGGCAGGCCCCCTTCAATGGCGGTAACATACGGATAGTCGATCTTGCTGTTCATGTCAAAGACCAGTTCATTCACCGCGACGGTACCGGGTTCTTCGTCTGCCAGTCTCCGCAAAACCGCGGAGCCAACAAACCCGGTTCCTCCTAGTAATACAATCCGGAGTTTTTTAGCTCCCATAAGATATACCTCCGTAAATCTATTAATCAAATAAGTCTTTTAAGTCCTGAATTCTCAATTTTCGTAAATCATCCACAACAATATCCGCTCCTGAAAGATCCTGTTCACCGAATCCCTGGAGTCCCACACTCTTCATTTTTGCCGCCCGCGCCGCCTTAACTCCGTTTGCCGAGTCTTCAAGAACCAGGCACTCTTCCGGGGCCACATTTACCTGGTTTGCCGCGTATAGAAAAAGATCAGGAAAGGGTTTCCCCCTGCTTACATTGTCGGAGCCGATAATTGCCTGGAAACAATCTTTAATATTGTGTTTGGATATAATAAGCCCAATAATTTCAAGACTGGAAGATGAAGCAAGAGCTCTTCCAATATTATTCGTTTTCAATTTTTCAAGAAATTCCAGCAGTCCTGTTGTTAAAGGAAGTACTTCATTTTTTATGTATTCAATTCTGCTGTTAACCATTGTTGCAATAACATTGTCGGGAGTGATTTCCTGGCTGGTTTTTGCCAGTTTTTCCCCTATCATTAACCGGATCTCATGAATTGATGCTCCAAGAAGACTAAAATATTCTTTTTCACTAACATCCAACCCAAAATCATTAAATACTTTCATAATAATATTATAATTAATAGGTTCGTTATTTACAATAACACCATCCATATCAAAAATCAATAATTTAAGCATAATAACTCCTTCTGTTTTTTGGGAGAAGCATTTTAAAATAGTACATAAAAATTTGCTGTATGTCAAGAAATATTATTCAAACTTCTGCCACCGGATAGGTAATAATTTAGTGCACAACCCGGGATAAATTAAAACATTATTTGCCTTGACTTTTCCGCTAAAATGGGTTTTAATTTTATTGAATTTAACATTCAATAACCGGGAGTAAAAAAATGGAAAAACAACCTCTTCTTAAAAATAAAATCGCGTTAATCACCGGTGCAGGTTCCGGAATAGGAAAAGCATCGGCTTTTTTATTTGCCCGGGAAGGGGCTACTGTTATTGTTGCAGATATTGACGCAACAAATGGCCAACAAACCGCCGATGAAATAGGCGGCGAGACTATCTTTATCCAAACAGATGTATCTAAAAAAGATGATATAGAAAACCTGGTATCTCAAATAATTGAGAAACATCAAAGACTCGACTGCGCCTTTAATAACGCCGGTCTCGATGGCCCCCCTGCTCCGATTATTGAATGCCCGGAAAAAGACTGGAATAAAATTGTTGATATAAACCTGAAAGGTACTTTTTTTCTAATGAAATATGAAATTGAAGCAATGCTGAAACAGGCCCCTGAGACAAGAAATTGCTCAATCGTCAATATGTCATCCGTGTATGGAATACTGGGACGGGCTAACAGAGGTGCGTATAACGCGAGCAGGCATGGTATAATTGGTCTTACAAAAACCGCTGCCCTGGAATATGCCGCCAGAGGCATCAGGGTTAATGCTATGGCTCCGGGAGGAATCGACACCCCGGTAATTGAAAGAAGTACAAAAGGAGACGCCGCGAAAAAAGATGAATATCATAAAATGCATCCTATTGGAAGACTGGGAAAACCGGAAGAGATCGCGGAAGCCGCGTTATGGCTTTGCTCGGAGAAGTCATCTTTTGTCGTTGGCCATACCCTGGTTGCAGACGGCGGCTTTAGCATTCAATGATATAAATTATTCCGCTATAAAAATTATACCGGAATATTTTTTTAAACAACAGGTCTCATTTTGCCTGTTTTTCACATGAGTTTCGTACCAGCCCATTACGCTCTATGAAAGAGCTTTTATTGTCCTTTTTATTTTTTGTAATTCATAACATTTTTTTTAATTTTTATTTGACTATAAAAAAAAAAAAGATATAATTAATTAGGTTAAAAGTAAAATTATTTAAAAAAAATAAAGAGGATGGTACCATGAAAAAAATAATAAGATTCCTATTCTTGCTTTTTTTGTGTATTGGGCTATCTGCAACCATTGTAAATGCACAGCCAGAAGTAGTGGAAGAACCTGCTGCTGAGGCTGAGGTTGTAGACGATTCAGCTGATACAGAAGGTGATGAGCTTGCTTTTTATGAGCTTGAGAATATGATGGACGCGACAGTTACTACTGCCGGTAAAATTGCTCAGAAAGCATCTGCGGCTCCTTCTATTATTACGGTTATTACCGCTAATGAAATAAAAAATATGGGAGCGAAGGATCTTGCCGATGTTCTGAGAACTGTTCCGGGTTTTGATGCTGTTGTGAACCCTCAATGGCGCAGTAAGATAGTTGCTGTCCGGGGTATGTTCAATACCGCGAACGATAATGCCAAAGTTAAATTCATGTTAAACGGGCATACTCTCCGGGATAATGAAAATAACATTGTTCTTTATTTTGATTTTATCCCAATTCACCTGGTGAAACAAATTGAGATTATCCGTGGTCCCGGTTCCGCTCTTTACGGTACCGGTGCTTTTTTTGGTGTTATTAACATTATTACCCAGGATGGTAAAGGAGAAACCAAAAAAGACCTTGAAATTGGTGCGACCGGTTCATATGGTACGTTTAATACGACCAATAATCACGCAAATTTCTCATTAAAAAGCGGCGATCTTGAAGCCTATTTTTTTGCAGAGTATAATAGAACAGACGGACATACCAAAACAATCGATTCCGATGGTCCGGCTGCGGCTTTTGGCATTGCTAATTCAGCGGCTCCGGGTCCAAGTAAAAGCGATCACAGCTATTTAAATGTTTTTACCAATGTCAGCTACGGCAACCTGTCAGTCCAGGCGCTTTTTGCTCACGCGGAATACAATCCCTATCTTGGTGCCGCGTACGCTGTTTCCGATGACTGTGACGGGGTTTTAAACATGGGATATGTTGAAGCTGCGTATAAAATGCCTCTTTCAAAAAAGGGAAATATTAACGCGAAAGTTTACGCCGACCTTAACCGGTATCACAATACTTTTGAATTATATTCCGAAGAAACAACTTCCGGGGCATTAATGTGGTCAGTGAATGAAGGCGCTATTGCCAGTACTGCTCAAACTTATATGACAACGGGAGCTGAAGTAACTCTTGAGTACGACCTTACTTCATGGTTAAAATCGGTAACCGGTGTTTTTTATGAATTTGTACGGGCATTTGACGATGAAACAAAAGCAAACGCGCAAATATTCGTAAATCCCGGTCCCATAACTATCAATGGAACACCTTATGGGTATACAGCATATCTTGGTGGGTTGGTAGATACATCCGATACCTATCCATTTCACAAAGATACCAATCGTCATAATATTGCCGCGTATGAACAGGTTACCATCGATTTCAAAGACCTTTTTTCTCTTCAAACAGGGGTAAACAGCCTGGCATTGACCGGTGGTGTTCGCGCGGACTGGTATAATGATTTCGGAGTTTCCATTAACCCCAGGGCAGGGCTTGTATACGGACCAATTGAGGAACTCTATTTTAAGGCTCTCTTTGGTATGGCTTTCCGTGCTCCTAGTTTTAATGAATTGTATGTGTATAACAATCCGGCACAGGAAGGAAATCCCAATCTTGACCCCGAAACTATCACAACAATAGAAGCTCTTGTTGGATTAAGTCCCATGAAAAACCTCAAAGCTACGATTACCGGTTTTTATATCCAGGCAAAAGACCTGATCCAGGAAGACAAAACCGCCGCGGTTCCCAAACTGCAAAACATGGGGAATGTTAATTCACTGGGTGTTGAAGGTGAGGTTAAAGTTGTTCTTGAGAAAAACAAGTATGCTTTCTGTAATGTTAGCTATCAGAAAGTAACGGATGTATCCCATGATACAATCACCCACCAGACAACAAGTAACACCTATACCCAGGTGGACTTTGATCCGGGCGGTCGTCCTCTAATTATCATAAACGGTGGAGTCAATTATGAATTTATTGAGTTCATTAACACCAATGTATCCATTAATTATTCCGGTGAACGCTCAAGAAGCAAAAGAGGGTATTATACCCAGACTGACGTTACCGGAACATTGAACTATGATACAAGAGACAAAATAGCAAGCAGTGTGACCTTAAACGCAGGTCTCGCGTTTAGGATCGGCTTCCTGGTTCCTGCTCTTAAAGGATTGGAAGCAAGCTTCTACGCGTATAATATCCTTGATACTGATGTTAGAGATCCGGACTTCAGTGTTACTGTTCTAAACGACTATCCCAGGGCCGGAAGAAGTTTTCTGGGGAAGGTTTCTTACAAATTCTAGAGATATGATTTTAAACATTTCTTAAAAAATTGTATAAAAAAACAGGAGAAAGCCGGGATTTTTATCCCGGCTTTTTTATTACCGCCGGTTTGTGTTAATCTTAATGAGCCATGGGAGAAGGATCTGAAAACCATACATACCAGCTCGAAGAACTGCTGGCTTTATAACGCCATTCTACAGCACCCGGTATAACCATATCAAAATAAACCGCACCCATTTGGAGCAAAACAAAAAATATTGTTTTTCATTCCCCCCCAGGTAGCGTTCATTCCCTATTCCTTGACTCTTGCAATTTTTTTTAGTATATTGTAGACAATATTATGCAACAAATTAAACCGATTCCATAAAAAACATACAATTTCAAACTATTTGCGTTAGACTTAATACACTATAATCAGGAGAGTTTCTATGAATCTAAAAAACAGTTTGACTCTAATTCCGGGGTACGTAAAAGCAATAGTGCTTATGTCTCTTATTGTTTTTGCTTTCGCCTGCGAAGAAGGACTGGAGTTGTCCTCAGGTTCCGGAAACAAAACCGCCTATGTAAAGTTAAGGGATTCATCTGGAAGCGAGCTTGTTAAAAATGACAGTACTTTCATAACAGGACCGGATACCATAACAGTTACTCATGTACCTGAATATGGTTCGGTTGCTTATTTTGTCGATGTACCTGGTGCAGTGGAAGTACGGTATAAACTCAGCATATTTGATTTTGGGTCATGGATAGAATATGGTACTGGAAGATTTGGAATGGGGTCATCTGTAGGTTACGATTTTGAATTCAAAGATGTCTTTGGCGGTTGGTAATACCCTTTATTTTCATTATGAGCATTAAAATCCCTAGTCCTTGAAAATATAACACAAAAAGCCGGGACAAAAAGTCCCGGCTTTGCCAATCACCGCTTTTTAGCAAAAACCACACAAAACCCAAGATTCCTTTTAGTCATAACCTCGGTCTGCGGCCACAATGCTTCCAGCATATTATAAAACCCATCCCCTCCCAGTTCAATGAGCTCATCTTTCCGGTTCCGGGTTTCCCTGAGATAGGCGCCATCGTACCAGGTACCTGGCATGGTCTCTTTAGTAATATCACGAAGTTCCAGCAGGTCAAAACCGGATCTATCCATAAGAGCCGGGTATTCGTCTATGGTAACCAGTGTATTTACAAAGAAAACTTCTTTAAAGAATTTATCATCCTCATCAGTCATGGGCCCAAGCCTGGGAAAATCGGCAATAATAAGAGAGGCGCCCGGTTTAAGGACCCGGTGAGCTTCTTTAAGGGCGCTTTCATGCCCCATATGGAAGATGGACTCGAAAAACCAGCCGCCGTCAAAGGAATTGTCTTCAAAAGGGAGGGCGTTCGCGTCGCCAACCAGGAACCTGGCTTTACCGGAAAGACCTTCCTCTGCGGCCATCTTCACGGCTTCATCTTTCTGATAATCGCTGGCAGTGATCCCGTCCACTTCACAGCCTCTGGATTTGGCAAGCATAATCCCGGGGATACCGTACCCGCACCCGATGTCGATAAACCGTTCCCCCTGTCCTACATCGGCCCATTCCACCATCATTTCACTAAATCGTAATGAAGCTTCATAGAGACTTGCATTGGGATTGGACTCATCCCAGTACCCAACATGCATATGCTTTTGATGCACCATTTCCCAGAACCTGGTAATCTCAGCCTCATAAAAACTGCCGACATCTTCATGTTCAATCATATAAAAACTCCTTATTTTAAAGTAAAAACATAAAGATATACTCCAAAATAAAAGTCAAACAGAAACTCCACCTAAGAGCGTAAAAAACCAGCTAAGACCCTCGAAAAAATTCCATATTCCGCCAATAAAGATGTTGACTATGATAAATTTATATACTACCATGCAAACAACTATATAATATTACATATACGCCATAGCAATTAATCAGAGTTTTTCAAA
>JAAENB010001264.1 GCA_024224995.1 bacterium
CAGGGTTCCTGTTATAAAAACCATAACCTCTGCTATAACACTGACAACCGGCGGATCAGGCGGGAGGGAAGGTCCCATTGCCCAGATCGGGGCAGGATTCGGATCATTCCTGGCAACTGCACTCAGGCTTTCTGACCGGGAACGCAGGATAATGATGGCCGCAGGGATCGGGGCAGGTGTAGGGAGTATCTTCAGGGCGCCCCTGGCAGGCGCTCTTTTTGCGGCTGAAGTTTTGTATAAGGACCCTGAGTTTGAATCTGAGGTCATTATTCCGGCAGGGATTTCGTCTGTTGTTGCATACTGCCTGTTCTGCCTGGTTTTCGGATGGGGTTCTCTTTTTGAAGCTCCTGATTTTGTATTCCGCAATCCCCTGGAATTAGGCCCCTATATTGTTCTTGCCCTTGTGCTTGTGGCAACAGGTGTTCTTTATATCAAAGCCTTTTACGGGGTAACTGCGATTTTCCATAAAATGAAAGTTCCGAATCATATAAAGCCTGCTATTGGCGGACTTTGCACAGGTTTGCTTGCTTTTTCCCTTAATCATTTTCTGAAGTCAGGGTACGGGGATGCCACC
>JAAENB010001265.1 GCA_024224995.1 bacterium
ATCATCGGCATACCTGCCCCTGAATACCTTATCAAATATATTATCCTGTACTCCACGATAATAAAAATTACTCCTTCCCTGCTCAATTATATCACTGTATATGAGGGCATTTAATCTCTTCTCCAGGTCTCCTTCACTCATTGTGAGGTTTAATTTCTCTCTTAGTTCCTTGCGGCTCACTTCTCTCTCCCTTTCTTTGCACAAGTACAAAACGATCCGTTTGGCATTCAAATCATTTACCCGGGGGAACGCCGCGTTAATATATTCCATCCATGTCCCATTAATTATACCTCTCGGATTCTGTGTTTCAAATTCCAGAGTCTTCAGTACTCCCTCTGCCGTTGAGAGATCCCTGTCGGGACAGGGCGATCGAAAAAGGGAACTTATATAGAAAGGACTCCCTTCGGTCAACTGGGCCATTAAATATACCGTCTCTTCCGTTACCGGTTCATTCTGGATATGGGAATACTTCAGTATCATCTCTATTGCTTCTTCTTCCGGTATATTTTCCAGCGTTTCCATAAAAAAACGACCCGGCAGCATAGATATGAGGTCATCCATTAACCAGCCTATCCAGCTGCCCGATACTAAAAGCGGGGCGTTTTTATACTCAGCTGTATGCAAATATCCACCTACAAAATCGGATGCTATATTGGTTTTTTCCTTATCCCAATAAATCACTCGATTCATAAACTGAAATTCATCTATTATCTGAACTACCCGTTCGTCATTGTAACCGGCTACTTCTCGCGGCGCATCACGTACAAGATCCCACAAAATATCAATTTTTTCATCTTCAATCCTTTCTTTAACATTTTCAATCAGATCCACCAGATAATCAAGACCTTCTTTTTCAGCCATAATAATGGCATTATTAAGTGTTCTTTTCACCCGGTGGATATACTCATTTTTCCTTGTTTTAAACGCTATATACTGATAAATAAATGTGAGAAAAAAATCCTCGCAAAACTCTAATGCCCACCGACTTCCTTCTTTCATCTCATAATAAAATGGTATTACCCCGTTATTTGCTTCAAAAACAGTATTATATAATCGCTGCAATAATGCAGTTTTTCCTGTTTTCCTTCGTGACAGAAGTGCTTTACTCTGTGAAATTTCATTCTTTATATCATAAACCCAGGTTAACAATGTTTCCAGCCTCTCTTTTCTGCCTGTAAACAACTCAGGTTTCCCAATCTTTTCTTTCAGATATATCTGCATTAAATTCTCCCGGTGAATGTGTCAGAAAGACTCATCTATCCATATATTACATTAATAACCAGGACACCTGTAAAAAGCAATAAAAAAAAGGGAATGAACCTTAATTGAATTTCCTGTTAAAAAACCCGGTCTCCACAAATTTTTATTATTTATTGACTTTTATATACTCTTTTATAGCATCAGTACCGGCGTATACAAAAATACACCTGAACCGGAGAAAAATATCACCAGTCAAACCGATCAAGACAGGGAGCGTATTTACGAGGAGCTCAAGTTTATGGATCAGAGCTAAACAAAATTTCCTTCCTGGGGGGGGGCTGTGAAACCATTGACATTAAAACAAAATTATAGCACAAAAGCTAGCCAACTGACAGGTATTACCATATGAAAAACCCTTTAAAAAATTTAACTATCCAACAGAAGATCTTTATAAGCGGCAGCCTGATAATTTTATCATTTGTGCTTGTCACCTTTATATACCTTTTACCCGGAATGAAAAAGCTTATTATAGATCAGAAAAAATTAGTACCAAAAGGAATAACCGAATCCGTAGTTAGTATATTGGCTACTCTTGACAAAAACAAAGACCTGACAAAGGAAGAAGCGCAAAAAAGGGCTATTGAGCTGACTAAAGATTTAAGGTATGGACAGAAAAACAAGGGGTATATCTGGATAAATGATTTTCAACCCGAAATGGTTATGCATCCCATTAAACCGGAGACGCTTATGAACAGGGATCTGGGAGACTTTCACAATCCTGATAATGTATATATATACAAAGAAACAATAAAAGAGTGCAACAAACCCGAAGGCGGTGGTTATGTTGAATATTTATGGAAGTGGAAGGACGATGACTGGAAGGACCATGAGAGGAATGGCGATAACAAAATTTATTTTCAGAAGATATCCTATGTAAAGGCATACAAACCCTGGGATTGGATAATAGGCACAGGCGTATATATAGATGACATTGATGAAGAGGTAAGCGAAATTCAGCTTCGTATGATTATTTTTCTTGTTATAGTTTCACTAATGTCCTTCATCCTTCTATTTTTTATCTCAAGGGCATTATCGAAACCAATAACAAAATTAATAGATCACATTGAGAAAGCCAATGATATTGTATATAGTTATAACCAGGAAGGAAGAATTCTATACATGAACCCGGGAGGGATAGAACTGCTGGGGTATACGAAAGAAGAAATAACAAATATCAATTACCTCAATATTGTCCCGCCCGAATATCGTGAAACGGAATTGGAGTTTTTTAACCTGGAACGAGACCTGCTTGTTAATGAATTATATCGTGAAATTCCCCTGATTGGAAAGGACGGCTCAATAATCTGGTTTGGAAACAATGTGCATGTATCCGAAGAGAAAACAGGAAGTCTTGTAATCTATTGTATCGCACGCGATATAACGATAATGAAAACACTTGAGAAGAACATGCGTAATAGTGAAACGAAATACAGAAGCATAATTGAAAAGAGCGATAAAGGGTATTATGAACTAGACCTCAACAGGAATATTACCTATTGCAATGATGCAGTCTGTAATATTACAGGATACACCGCCAGGGAACTGAAAGGAAGCAATTTCCAGCAATATGTGTCCGCAGAGACAGCAAGAGAAATAGAAGAAAAATACAGATCAAACACATCGGGAAACGTCTTTGACTGCGAAATAATACGAAAGGACAATGAAAAACGATATGCTGAAGTGTCCTACCAGGTAAAATTTGATAAGAATGGCAACTTTGCCGGAGCCTGCTCAATCTTAATGGATATAACAGAAAGAAAAAATGTGGAAACTATCCTGCGCCAGAGCGAAGAAAAATACCGGACCATACTGGAAAAAATGAATGAAGGATATTGTGAAACAGACCTGCAAGGCAACATAACTTTTTTCAATAGCGCTTTTGTTACACAATTCATGACAAAAGAGAGCTCGCAGGAAATACGAAAAATATTTTCTAATATCTTACCATTAAAAAACAGGGAAATGCTTTTCGAATACGATTTAACACAGAGGAATGGCACGATGCGGCATATTGAAGCGTCCATGGACCAGGTAAGGAACGAACATGGCGCGTTAACAGGATACAGAATTCTCAACAGGGATATCACAAAGAAAAAAAAGGCCGAAGACGCCCGCCAGGAACTTAAAAACAGGTTTTTTGCGAATATTTCCCACGAAATAAGAACCCCTCTTACCCTTATACTTACTCCTGTGGAATCGGTACTACAGGGAAATTCTCATAAAGAAATAAAGAAAGATTTTTTTGAGGGCCTCCGGAAAAACGGGTTAATACTCATGGATCTCATCAACAATATCCTCGATTTTTCAAGAATTGAGGCCGGCCGTATGGGCATGAAACTGCAAAAAATCAATATACTATCAATTATAAAAAAGTATATTGACTACGTAATACAAACCGCGAAAATAAAAAATATTAGCATCGTAATCTCTCATGAACATGAAACAGTAGAGAACCTTTTCTTCGATCTTGATAAAATAGAACGGGTGCTTATGAATCTTTTTTCAAACTCACTGAAGTTTACACGGAAGGGGGGCGAAATTAAAATCAGGGTTAGTGATGATGAGAGTTATTGTTATATTAATTTTGAAGATACAGGAATAGGCATCCCTGAGGATAAAATCAATACTGTTTTTGACCGTTTTAGCACGGCAGATACAAGCTCAACCAGGAAGAATGAAGGAACCGGGATAGGTCTTTCCCTGGTAAAAGAACTTATAGAGATGCATGGCGGCAGCATTTCGGTTACAAGCAGATCAATTAAAGAATACCCGGATGATCATGGAAGCAAATTTACCATAACTCTCCTTAAGGGGGAAAAACATTTCCAGTCCATGAATAATATCGAATTTGTCTCCGGTATGGAAATTAATAAATTTACTCCTGACCTGAATTTTCTTAAAACCATTACTCCCGGGGAATATATACCTGTGGAACAGGAGCCTGCTGCATTTCAGCATACGATCCTCATAGTTGAAGACAACCCCGACATGAGCAATTTTCTTACTGAGCTTTTGAAGAATGATTATGGAATACATACGGCTTCAAACGGCAAGGAAGGACTCAACAAAGCGCATGAAGTTTTCCCGGACCTTATTATAACGGATGTTATGATGCCGGTTATGGACGGATACGAAATGATTCAAAAGATTAAGGACGATATAAATATCAACTCAATTCCTGTATTGATTATTACCGCGAGAGCGGATATATCGCATAAAATTGAAGGACTGGAATACGGAGCCCATGATTACCTCTCAAAGCCTTTCAATCCCCAGGAACTAAACGCGCGGATACA
This sequence comes from bacterium, assembly GCA_024224995.1. The sequence continues at coordinate 4,557 of JAAENB010001265.1, forward strand.
ATCACTTCTCCGGTCTTCGGAGAATGAAAAAATGCTGGCAAAAAAAAACCGGCGTATTGCGAGTGAACTGCAAATAGCAAAACAATTACAGCAGAAACTCCTGCCCGAAAAAATGGCAGCCACATCGGGCTACAAAGCGCATCCCACTTTTATTCCCATGAACGAAGTAGGCGGAGATTTTTACGATTACGGTGAAAAGGATAATAAAATAGAACTCTTTATCGCAGATGTAGAAGGAAAGGGCTTACCCGGAGCCTTTCTTTCCATGATAGCCAAAATATCTCTTGAGAATATTACCGACCGCCAATCTGCGAGCAGGGTTCTCTATTTGCTGAATGATGCAGTGTGCAGGAGCACGGTTAACTCCAAGCATATTACATCGTTTTTTTGCTCAATAGACACTCAGACAAATAAAATGAAATATTGCAGTGCCGGTCATGAAGCCCAGTTTCTTTTTAGAAAAAGCAGTAACGAAATAATAGCATTGAAGACAAAGGGGCCGCCTCTCGGCTGGTTTAATACAATAACCCTGGAGGAAAAGGAAGTTCAACTTCTGGCAGGAGACAGGATCTTGTTTTATACCGACGGAATTACCGAATGCCTCAACGCGGAGAAAAATATGTACGAGGAAAAAAGGCTCAAAGATTTTATAAAAATGAATGCCTCTTTATCCCCGGAGGAATTTTCAGAGAAACTGATGGCTGAATTAAAAAAATTCTCCGGCTCCCATACATTTGACGATGACCTGACCTTTATTGTATTTGACGTACTGTAAAATTATATAAATAAAAGCATTGACAAAGAACGCTCTCCAAAAGATTAATATTCGCACTTATATTGCAGGAAAATTTATATGAAAATTAGAATAGGAACAAGGGGCAGTGAACTTGCCCTGTGGCAGGCCCACTATATTGCCGGGCTGCTCGGCACGGATAAAACCGAAATTGTGATAATCAAGACCAAGGGCGACAAGATCCAGAATGTCTCGTTCGATAAAATCGAAGGCAAGGGCTTTTTTACCAAGGAAATAGAGCAGGCACTGCTTTCAAAAGAGGTGGATTTAGCTGTACATTCATTAAAAGACCTCACTACCGATGAAGTACCGGGCCTGAAACTGGCTGCCATTCCGGAGCGGGAAGATCCTTCTGATGTACTTCTTATACACAAAGACGCTTTTGACGGGTCCAAACCCATCCCGCTAAAAGACGGTTCTCTTGTAGGAACCAGCTCCATGAGGCGGCTGGCACAGATAAAAAAAGAAAACCCTTCCCTGGAAGTAAAAGCGCTCAGGGGAAACATCAATACCCGGCTGCGGAAGCTGAACGAGCGCCAGTACGACGCCATAGTTCTGGCCTATGCCGGAGTAAAGCGGATAAACCTGGACCTTACGGGCCTTGACGAATATATACTTCCCCATGATATTTTCATCCCCGCCCCGGGGCAGGGGGCTCTGGGACTCCAGATCCGGGAAGACGATCAAAACACCCTTGAAGCGATTGAATCCTTAAATCACCCTGAGACGATTTCGCGGGTAACGGCAGAACGGTCTTTTCTCAAGCATTTTGGCGGCGGATGCCACACACCCCTGGGAGCCATTTCCGTAGTTTCCGGGAATACAATTTCTCTTACGGGAATTGTCGCGTCTGTGGACGGAGCCGCGTTTGTGAAAGAGACTGTAAGCGGGGAGAGCCCGGAAAAAGCGGGAGAAGAGCTGGCACGTATTTTAAAAGAAAGAGGAGCGGAAGAACTGGTATGACTCAAGACACGGCAGCATCAAAAGGCATTGTATATCTTGTGGGAGCCGGTCCCGGCGATCCCGATCTTATTACGGTAAAGGCATGTAATGCCATGGCTGAAGCCGATTGTATAATATACGACTTCCTGGCCAATTCCGCGCTCCTCAGGGAATATACTTGTGAGAAAATATACGTTGGAAAACAGGGAAGCGATCATACGCTTACCCAGGAAAATATTAACGCGCTTATTATAAAAAAATCGAATGAAGGCAAAACCATTGTGCGCCTTAAAGGCGGAGACCCTTATATTTTCGGCAGGGGCGGTGAAGAAGCGGAAGAGCTTGTTGAAGCAGGCATCCCTTTTTGCATCATTCCCGGGATCTCTTCCTTTTATTCGGCACCAGCCTATGCCGGAATCCCCCTGACGCACCGGGATTTTGCCAATGCCTTCCAGGTAATTACCGGCCACCGCCGCGCGGACGCCTCTCCGGAAGAGGACATAAACTTCCCGGAATACGATCCCGACAGAACATACGCCTTCCTCATGGGGATGAAAAACCTGGCCCATATTAGCAAAAAGCTCATAGAGGAAAAAGGCTTTCCCGCGGAAACTCCTGTTGCCGTAATTTCATGGGGAACCAGGCCGGAGCAGAGGACTGTTTCCGGACCGCTAAAGGAAATTGCCGCCATTAGTGAAAAAGCAAGCATGCAGAATCCCGCTATTATTCTTGTGGGTTCGGTTGTTTCTCTGCGGGATAAACTTCGCTGGTTCGACACGCTGCCCCTGTTCGGCAAAAAGATCGTTATTACCAGGACACGAAAACAGGCATCGAAGATATCGAAAAAGCTCTTGAAACTGGGCGCTGCCATAATTGAATTCCCTACGATAGAAATAAAACCGGAACAGGATCAGGGTCCGCTTAAAGAAGCAATTAAGCGCCTGAACGAATTCAACTGGCTTCTCTTCACTTCCCAGAACGCGGTACAAATATTCTTTGATACCCTTTTTGAATTGGGTCTTGACGTAAGAAAATTAGGGGCGATAAAAATCGCAGTCATCGGTCCGGCCACAGGAAACGAGCTTATCAATTACGGGTTAAAGCCCGATTGTACTCCGGAAAAATTCGTTGCCGAAAGTCTCCTGGAAACAATGAGCTCCCTGGGCATGAACGGTCAAAAGATACTTCTTCCCTGTTCGGCAGACGCCCGCCCTACCCTGGCAGAAGGCTTAAAAGAAATGGGCGCCACTGTAGAACGGGTTCATACTTACCGCACCGCTCTTCCTGAGGATATCACCCCGGATGATCTTAAAGAAATAGAACATGCCGATATTATCACCTTTGCCAGTTCTTCTACCGTAAAAAACTTTTTCTCCCTGGTACCTTCTCCAAAGGCCAAACTCGCGTCTATTGGACCGGTAACTTCCCAGGCTATCCGTGATTTCGGATTCGAGCCGGAAGTCACCGCGGAAGAATACACTATTGACGGGCTGGTTCGGGGGATTTTGGAGAAGTTTGATGCTTCGGCTCCGCTCAGCACAGGGGTTTGAGGTTCGAGGTTCGAGGTTTTTTTAAGCAGGGATCGCATCCTCCGCAGGGGCGGTTTTAGAGACGCTGTATGCAACACCTCTACGGGCTTTTTTCTTCCCTTTTCCCTTGCTCCTTTTCCCTTGTACCTGTCTTCTTTTTTCCCCTATAAAAGAGTTTTTTTGCTAAAAATTTTGAAATTTCTTCTATAAATATTTATATTATAAATATACAGAGATACACTATAGCGTATACAGGTGAGGGATATAACCGACACAACTACTATATATATTATAAGCAATTATCAATGGAGGTCTGCCATGCCAGGGGCAAAACCAAAGACAAGAGTATATCTTTCAAGGGACGCGGAAACAGGGTTGCTGTTCGATCGAAGGTTCTATTTTCGAAGAGGGCTGCAGAGAAGAACGCATATACTCACGATTGCATCTATTGAAAGAAGATCGCATATCTTCGACAGAAGAGTTTCCGACAGGAGAATGTAGTTCTAAAGTGAGCTAAAACGCTGCTATTTTGAATTTGAATTTTAATTGACTTTTCCGCAAGTGAATAGTACTCATGCCTCTGACTCTTTTACAGAAACATACCCGGAGACCTGTCCAATGACCTTAACCAACAGACCCCGCCGGCTGCGCGGCAGCCTGCAAATACGAGACCTGGTGGCGGAAACCCTTCCCCAGCGGAGTAAACTTATTATGCCTCATTTTGTTTGCGAAGGCAAAGCCATTCGTGTGCCCATTGAATCCATGCCCGGCATTGACCGGGTTTCTCTCGACAACCTTCTCAGGGATATTGAAGGAGACGCCGCTCTGGGAATTCAGTATATTCTACTGTTCGGTATTCCCGATTCCAAAGATGAGACCGGCAGCGGTGCCTATTCCAATTCCGGCATTGTTCAAAAAGCCGTGAGCGCCATAAAAAAGAACTTCCCGGATATCCTTGTGATTACCGATGTTTGCCTTTGTGAATTTACCAGTCACGGCCACTGCGGTGTCATCCGGGACGGAGAGGTTTTGAACGACCCCTCCCTTGAGCTCCTGGCAAAAACCGCTCTTTCCCAGGCCCAGGCCGGTGCCGATATTGTTGCCCCGTCCGATATGATGGACGGCCGGGTTGCCGCCATTCGGCAAATACTCGATGAAAATGATTTTTCCCACGTTCCCATATTATCCTACGCGGCAAAATACGCGTCCGCTTTTTACGGTCCTTTCAGGGAGGCTGCCGGCAGTTCTCCCCAATTCGGCGACCGCCAGAGCTACCAGATGGATTGCCGCAACGCCCTGGAAGCGGAAAAAGAAGTTCTCCTGGATATTGATGAAGGAGCGGATATCATTATGGTGAAACCGGCCCTGTCATACCTGGATATCATACATCGTATTAAACAGGCTATTGATCTGCCGGTGTGTGCCTATAATGTGAGCGGTGAATATTCCATGGTTAAGGCTGCCGGGAAATTGGACCCTGGCAATGAAGAACGGCTCGTGCGGGAGATCCTTACTTCTATTTTCCGCGCCGGTGCCGACATGATTATATCCTACCATACCCGTGATATTTTTAAAAATAACTGGTTTTAGTTCCGGAGTTTATTATGGCACATAAAGAAGAATGGGTTGCTCCATGTGGTCTCTATTGCGGTGTCTGCCCGGTCTATGTTGCGGATCATGAAAATAATAAAAAATTAAAAAAAGAACTGGCTATCCTCTTCGTCACTGACCCTGAAGAGGTCCACTGTGAAGGCTGTATGTGTGAAGAGAGAGAAAAAATATTTTTCTTTTGCAGAATTTGCCTTATTAAGACCTGTGTTAAGGACCGGAAATATAAAGGCTGCCATGAGTGCAATAAATTTCCCTGTTTTCGTATTGACGAATTCCCCATTCCTATTACGGATAAGATTATTGAGCGCTCTATTACCCGCCGCAAGAAGATCGGTATTAACAAATGGGTCGAAGAAGAGATTGCACGATATACCTGTCCCCATTGCGGAAACAAACTGATTCGCGGTGAACAACTATGCCGTAAATGCGAGAACCCGGTTGACCCCGATTTACTCACGATTAAAAATTAAAAACACGGTCCGTTTTCTCCTTTCTCCCCCTGATCCCCCAGCGGGGGCACGTAAGATGATTTTTTATCTGACAAAATTCATAAAAAAAAAACCAATTAAATACTATACAGTTTTTCTTATTGTTAGAAAATGGGTGTTGATGTTTTTTATACGAATTTCTGTGATTTATCAATAAGGACAAATTAGCAATGACACAGATCTATTCAACTGCCAAAGAACGTATCCCATCTCTTGACGCCCTGCGGGGCTTTATTATGATTATCATGGCTCTGGATCATGCCAGCTATTTTGTTGCCAGAGTTCACAGCAATGAACTCTGGGGCTTCCCCGTGCAGGTCTTTGACAGCGCGTTTGTTTTTTTACTCCGCTTTATTTCCCATATTTGCGCTCCGGGCTTCTTTTTTCTCATGGGCGCGGGTATGATCTTTTTTGCCAATTCCCGAAGAAATTCGGGCTGGTCCGAAGGTAAGATTATCCGTTTTTTTGCCATCCGGGGCTCGCTGCTTATTCTCCTGCAGCTGGTCGTTGAAAACGGCGCCTGGCTTATTGCCGAAGCTGGTGTTTCCACTGTTACAATTCCCCTGCCCGGCGGCGGCGGTGAAATTTACCTCAACTTTGGGGTTCTTTCCACTCTTGGCTTTTCCATGATATTTACCTCTTTCCTGCTGCGTATAAACTCCATACTGCTCTTTATTATCGGTCTGGGTTCTATTATTGCTACTCAAGCTCTTCTTCCTCCTGCTGCTGAGGTAAATACGCTCTTTTCTCCCCTGCTGCGGCTTCTGGTAATTCCCGGTCATACCGGCATTATGCAGGCGGACTATGTTATCCTTCCCTGGTTCGGCATTACCTGCTTTGGCTGTATCCTGGCAAAAGCCCTGTTAAATAACCGCGACAAAACCTTTTGGCGCGCGTTTCTTGCCGGTCTCTTTTGCCTGCTTGTTTTTTTCCCGCTCCGGTTCTCCGGCGGTTTTGGCAATAGTCACCCCGTTCCCGGTTCGGACTGGATGTCGTTTCTCTCCCTGACCAAATATCCGCCAAGCATTGTGTACCTTCTTTTTACCCTGGGCGTTCTGCTTATTATTCTCTTTATATTTTCCCGCTTCGAAAACTCCATTAATAAATGGGGCGCTGTAATGCTTACCTTTGGTAAAAGCGCGCTCTTTTTCTATATCTGCCACCTCTATATTCTTGCTCTTGCCGGCCTGCCGTTTCCTCACGGCTCGGGCTTTCCAATTATGTTTGCCGCGTGGCTCGGGTCCCTTGCTTTGCTGTTCCCGCTCTGTAAATGGTTCGCTCAATTTAAACGGAGAAAATCCCCGGACTCGGTTTGGCGGTTTTTTTAATCTTTTCCCGTTATCCCCCCAAAAAAACCATGTCATAAATTTTAATACAGATTTATACATGTAGTCATAGTGGCTACTAACGAAATCCATTAATTACTACATCATTCCGGTATCTTTTTTTGACTTTATCCGAAATTCGGTGTATACTAATTAATGCAAAAGACGTAGTTGGCTCATGTTTAAACCAACCGTTTTTTGTGGTTAAGCGTAACTCTAGCATAGCAGATGTTATGTCACATAACCACGCGCAATACAGGAGGTACGAGAGCATGAATTTTATTAAAGGATTATGTGTTTTTAAATACATAATTATTCTAATTACCATTTCTTTTTTCGCCCTTCCCCTGGCCGCCCAGGAGACCGACCCGGCTGAGGATGATGCCGTCTCTACCACGGATTCATTTCCCGCAGATGAGTCATATGAGTCTGGCGAAGAGGAAGAGCTTGGGTTCTATGAATTGGAAAATCAGACCGTTTCGGCCGCTTCCAAAATTGAGCAAACCGCCGCTGAAGCGCCTTCAATTATATCGATTATTTCAGCTAAACAGTTTAAAACCTTTGGCTGGAAAAGTATCAATGACGCGTTGTATCATATGCCCGGGTTTACCTATTCACAGGACTACGACCGGCGTACGGTTTCTTCAAGAGGGATTTTTGAAGGGTGGAATAATAACCATTATATGATGCTGGTTGATGGGGTGCAGTTTAATGATAATGCCTATGGTTCCGCGTATACATGGGAAATTACTCCCGTTAATATGATTAAGACTATGGAGGTTGTGCGGGGCCGGGGTCGGCGCTGTATGGGTCGTACGCGATGAATGGGGTTATTTCGCTGAATACCTGGTCAGGGAAAGACCTGAAGGGTGATATTGAACTTAGTACCCGGTACGGTAATAAAGGTACGGCTATTATTGATGTACTTACGGGGAATACGAGTAAGTATTTTTCTTATGTGATGTCGTATAATTATTATGAGACCGATGGGTTGGATTATAATACCTATGATGATTTAAAAGAGCAAAGAAACGTTAGAGATGAAAAGAAAAATCATTATTTTTTCTTAAAACCTGAAGGGGAAGATGCTCTGGAAGGAGGGTGTCATTTTTTTTGTGTAAATAGCCTTTAAATTTATGCTAAATTTGCACCCTTCCTTCAAAGTGAATCGCAAATTGATTCATTGCTGGCCCCCAGTCTCTAATAGGCATTGTCCATTTTTTTGAAGCATTCGTCAAGGCCAAATATAATACTTTATAAATTGAATCATCTGTAGGAAAAGTAGATCTTGGAAATCTTGACATGTACTCTACACTTGAGTTGAAAACAGTCCAATTTGACCATACATCCCCCACTCTTCTATTTCGCATTTGTTTTGCTGTTGGTAGGTTCACTGAATAGTGATGATTAAGTGGGCCAGTGGAACCTTTTTGTATTGTATGTTTATATACAATCTTCCCCGCACCATCATCAACAACAATACTATCATTCTTAACAACCTCATTCCCCGCAAAATCCCGAAACTTCACATAAAGAGTCTTCTCCCCCGCCCCTGCCTCAAGCGTCCACGGCTTATAAACAGAACAACTCTCCCACTCCGTCCAGGAAATATTATCATAACTAAAACACATCTGGTAAGCCCCGGGTGCATCAATATCCAGTTCGGATATAACCCCAAGCGTATGACTATCACCCTGATTAATCTTCACGGAATAATCATCCGGATCGGGAACAACTATGGAGTCACTCTTCCCAACAACATTCCCCGAAGAATCCCGAAACTCCCCATAAACCGTCTTACTCCCCACAGTGGCCGATAAACTCCATCTTTTCAACGCGCCAATAGCCTCCCACTCCGACCACAGAACAGAATCGTTGCTAAACCGCATCTCGTGAGCATTGCCAACATCGATATTTAGAATAATTAAATTTGTATATGTTACCTGCTCATCATTGTTAATAAGCAGCTCCCCGTCAACCGGTGTATTGGACCGGTACAAGCCCTCTTCACAAGCCATAAAAAAAGCCGTCAGGGCGATAAAACTCAGCACAAGCAGCCTCTTTTTAAAATTAGTTTTTATTTGATTCTTTGACATAGAAAAACCTCCCTATAATATTAATTCTACCGGGGCACTATACTACACAAAGGTTTGCCTGTCAAGAGGATACGGAATGAACGCTTCCTGGAAGGGAATGAACAATCGGATTTTCGCAAAAAAATCGCATTTTTTTAAAAAAGTTTGTTACTTTTTGGCCCAAAATGATGCTCTTATTAATAGGGGCTGGTGTTTTTTAGATCAAAAAGCAATCAGCCTGATAATAGTCTTTCAGGAGATTTTTTATGATTATTAAAACCACCATTAACTTTCGGGTCCCCGTTTTGGAGAAAATCAATGAAGCTGCGGTTTTGCTCGGGATTTCCCGTACCAAGATTATTATCAAGCTTCTGAAAATGGTTATGAATGAGAAAAACTTTTCCGCTACTATGTGCAGGGCCGTTCAATATCAATTAGATGATCCCGATCCCGATAACTGGCATAAGTTCCATATCTCGTTCCAGGAAGACGATTTTGAATTTTTTGTCGATTTACGAAAATTTCTGAAAAAGTCCGTTTCCGCTATTGTGGGCTACGCTGTGGAAGAGTACCTGGATATTATCCTGGGGCTGGCCCCGGAAGATCCCGAAAAAAGCGATAAGTATCTTTTCCGCCATTATGTGATAAGCTCATCGGAGGTGCATGGGGTGATATCCTGGCAGATTTTTTGGGGGCTGCCGGAAAAATTGGGGGAATTACACCGGCATAAGCTCATTTAGGGCGGAACAGCACAGGCTCAGGCGAAAAGAAGCGGGATTTTAAAATCCGGCCCAATCGAGGTGCGCGAAAAGCAAGCGCCGGACCGGGCTCACTCCACAGAGCTGGAATACCGATACTGGTTTAGCGGGCCCATTTCCAGCATCATATCACCGGGAGTAAAAATTTCCCAGTCCGATATATTATCAGCATCACTTGCTTCTTCATCTTCTTCTTCGTCTTCATCAAAAGGAATTATCATTAATGAATAAGTGTTGTTAAACTCAATCAAGAGAGTTAGAGAAGGAAATAAAATATCGACTTTTGTAATAACAGAATCAACGATGCAGGAAATTTTTTCATTAACAATATCCGGATCATCATCGGCACTAACAACAAAGGATTCGTCCGATAGCAATTCCCAGAAGGAAGCCCTGGCGCCAACGGACCATTCACCTTTGAATTTATCTTTTAATTTTTCAGATTTATAGGGAACCTTTTCCCCAATTTCAAGAGAGAGTTCATCACCATAGGAAAGACGGGCATCCCAGCAGGTTTTCCCGGCAAGACCTTGAATGATTTTTTTAATCTCTGTTAAACTTTTTTCGGATGTAATTTCGGTTATATTCATAATTATGCCACGGAAGAAATAATATTACTTCGAACATTCCGAAAATTTCGACTTTTTATAAACCGAATTATTTATGTGAATTATTTTTTTTGAAATATATTTTATAGTCATATTGCTTCTGCTTTCTATATCATCCGGATAAAGAGGTTCATCCACGACCTTTAATTTAATTTCTTTACCGACCAACAATGATTCTTCAACTTTAAATGGAGCAAATCCACCAGGGCATCCCATGGAGGTCCCATCCCCACCAGCAGCAATATTTGAGAATGCAGTTGCGGATTCTCCATTGGAATCTTTTGTGATCCAAAAATTTTGAATGTTCTTAAGCCAGGGAGGGGTTTCTTTTAAAAAGCCGCTAAAAACCCAACCCGGTTTTCCTTTCCATTTTGTTTTATACCACTTCCCTTCAATATTCATGATTTTTATTTTCTTTTGATCTATCCGGGTAATAGAAATCAAAGCATTCCGAGGGATAACAAGAAACTTTTTATATTTTGTACCCGGGCCTTTACGCATTCTTAGTCCACTTTTAGCGTTAACCACCATAAGTTTGATATACTTTTTTTTATTACTATCTTTGCATAATACTGGCTCATATACGTGTAGAGAGACTATGATGATTAAGAAAGCTGTTATGATTTTAAAAAATTTCATTAATTACTCCAAAATGTTTAAATGATTACAGTTTTATCAGTAACTCCGGGTCATTTACCCTTTAAATGCTTAGACATCTTTCCCCTTTTTACACTAGAGACACCGGATGTCATATGCATATGCGCTCCTGTAGAATACCCTATTTTTTCATGAGTACGGCCAATATACGTACCTGGCTTAAATTTTTTCCCTACTCCCTTATAAATTTCTTCGTTTATCATAACAAAATGAGCCATATGTATTTTACCTTTAACAGATGATTTTTCATCTAATATCGATATTGAAACCAGAGAGCCATATCCACGAGCAGCAGCTTGATCTCCCGCATAAACACTATCAACTTTAAATTCACAATTTGGTCCCCACCAGTGTAAATTCGTACTATGTCTTGCATCTAAATCAACTTTCCATTTTTGGTCTTTTCTAGTATAATGTGGTTTGTTCCTAAAATCTTTTATTACTAACCATTGCCCAGGATTTTTTACAAAATCCCCCTTAACAATCTCTATTTGATTTGCGACATTTTTTGCAACAAATAAGACATTGCCATCTTCATCCTTTTTTACAAAATCCGCCCCGCCTGAATAAGTAATTGTTTTAACAACCTCTATATTTTTTCCAACTTGTGCATTGTCTTTGTTTAACTCTTTTGCTCTTTTTATTTTGTCTTCATGTGATAGAGAACCATCAGAAAAAAGTCCTCCAAAAAGAAGCTTAAATGCTCCGGCAAAGTCATAATCCCCGCCCATACCTGCTTCAAGGTTAGCCTCTGCAATATGTGTAATCCAGCTTTTTTTATTTTTATCTGAAGGTTTGTTATCTAAAGTAAGGATTAAATCGACATTTCTTGCATTTGCGGCTCTTATAAACTGAGTATATTTCATATTATTTACTATTGCAAGTTTTGTAATAACTTCCCTTGCTTTTTTAGCATCATACCGATTATTAGTTTGGTGCTCATACAGACTTTTTACATAATCATATATGTTTCCCGGTCCTGACAACCTTTTTTTAGCTTCTTTCCTATAGATTGTATTCTCTTTTCTTTGCATAGCCGGCGCATTAAATCGCTCTCTCTCACTCTGCTGCAGCACATGAGTCAGCTCATGCCCCAGAAGCTTCTTCCCTTCCCTGGATTCCGGGTTAAACTGGCGGGCAGCGAAAACAATATCATGTCCGGCGGTAAAGGCACGGGCGTCTATGGACCGGGCAAGACGATCGGCTTTGGTGCCGGTGTGGACGCGTACGTCGCCGAGATAGGTGTTTAACCGGCTTTCATAATAACCGCGAGTAGTTTTGTTAAGCGGGCTGCCGGAGCCTTTAATATTATTAAGCCCGGACTCAAAAGAAGCGGGCACTTCCATGCCGCTGGGAGAACCTTTAGCCTGGATCACAGTATCATTTGATTTTGTCCGGACATCTGCTTCGGACATGTTCACGACTTTTTCCGCCACCTGATGGGCTTCTTTTTCATGGATATCATTGGCGTCACCAACGGTCAGTTTAGCCTGGACAGTGCTTTTTACCAGCTCACCAAATTCGCGGTTGCCGAGAGCCCGCTGGAGAAACGCGGAACCGTCAAGAGAAGGGGATTTTGAGGCAGGGTATCGTTTTTGTCTTTGAACACCGGGTTTCTTTCCCTGCTTTTTGTTTAGTATGGCCTGTTTTTCATTAATCGATCTCTCTTCATTACTCATCTCTTTACTCCTAAAGGACAATTGTGCACAAAAAACGAATTTTGTGCGATAAAATTAATACACACAGATGATCATTTTTATTTATATATAAATTATGGGGCGAGATGTTACTTGTATAAATATACTAAATAAAGATCCAGGCGTCAACATGAAGAACAAAATTATTCCGGATATGGAGCTAAGTTTTCGTAAAAATTAAATGAACTACCGGGGTTAAAAAAAATTCAATTTTTTTAAAAAAGTTTGTTACTTTTTGGCCTGAAATGATGCTCTTATTAATAGGGGCTGTTGTTTTTTAGATTTAAAAGCGATCAGCCTGATAACAGACTTTCAGGAGTATTTTTATGATTATTAAAACTACCATTAACTTCCGGGTTCCCGTTTTGGAGAAAATAAATGAAGCTGCGGTTTTGCTCGGGATTTCCCGTACTAAGATTATTATCAGGCTTCTGAAAATGGTTATGAATGAAAAAAACTTTTCCGCTACTATGTGCAGGCCTGTTCAATATCAGCACCCCTTTCCCGATCCTGACGAATGGCACAAGTTTCATATCTCCTTTCAGGAAAACGATTATGAATATTGTCTTGATCTTAGAAAATTCCTGAAAAAATCTGTTTCAGCTATTGTTGCGTATGCCGTGGAGGAGTACCTTGATATTATCATGGGTCTGCTTCCCAAAGATCCCGGCCGGAGCGATAATTATCGCTTCCACCATTATGTGATGAGCTCCTCAGAGGTGCATGGGGTGATATCCTGGCAGATTTTTTGGGGGCTGCCGGAAAAATTGGGTGAATTACACCGGCATAAGCTCATTTAGGGCGGAGCAGCACAGGCTCAGGCGAAAAGAAGCGGGATTTTAAAATCCGGCCCAATCGAGGTGCGCGAAAAGCAAGCGCCGGACCGGCACAGGTAACGGGCTCATTTCAGGAATCAAATCACCGGGAGAAAGAAACCCGGCCTGATATATTATCAGCCTGATTTTTTTCTTACTTTCTTCTATATAAAGGGATAATTAGCTTCACTCACAATCGAAATTTTAATAAGCTTACCCGCCAATACTGATTCTTCAACTTTAAACGGGCCAATACCGCCGGGGCATCCCATGGAGGCGCCATCACCGCCGGACGCGATATTTGAAAACGCGGTCGCCGATTCGTCACCATGTGAATCTTTGTTGATCCAGAAATCATGAACATTCTCAATCCAGGGAGGGGCTTCTTTTAGAAAGCCGCCAAAGACCCAGCCCGGTTTACCTTTCCATTCAGTTTTGAACCACGTCCCTTTATCTATACTGGTAATAGTTATCAAACCATTCAGGGGGATAACAAGAATTTTTTTATGGTTTTTACCCGGGCCTTTGCGCATTCTTAGACCGCTTTTAGCGGTAACAACCATAAGTTTGATATACTTTTTTTTAGGGTTGTCTTTGCATAAGGCGGGTTCATGTACGTGAAGAGAGACTATAATGATTAAGAAAGATATAATAATTTTAAATAATTTCATTGAGTTGTTTTTTACTTTATTCATCAGCACCCCTACACACCGGAATCGGGATCTTTTTTCTTTTGAATCATTTCGCCAATTTCTTGTTTAAGGATAAAAGAATCCAGGAGTTCTTTAACAATCTCTTTGGACCTGTCGTCCATTTTTTCAACTTTTTTAAAACTTGCCAGCAGTTCTTTATCCTTCAATTCAGAAGACTCTATCGGTTCCAGCTCATCAGACAAAATATAGTCAACCGCTACATTAAAAATTTTAGAGAGTTTTACTAAAGTATCAACAGAGGGCATATTTTTCCCGGTCTCTAACTTTGTGATATTCACCGGATGAATATCCAGCTCCCGCGAAAGTTCTTTTTGAGACCAGCTTTTTGCTTTTCTTAGTTCTCTTATTTTATCGCCAATAGACATTGTTATAATTCACCGGGCAGTTTCAAAATTACTTAAACGTTATCGACAAGCCAATCTTGTAAATAAAAAATTAATAATTAGATAAATTAAGACCATATGCAACAATTACACTTAACAAAAATAGCCTATAGACTATTTAATACAACTTATAGACTACATTTAAGGAGGCAATCATGGATACAAACGCATCATTAAATCTTCACCCCGAAAGATCTTCAAGCCGGCTTATGCTGGACATGCTAAAGCAGGAAGAGCCGATAATATTAAACCTGGCCCGGGCTCTTCTCAGAGCTCTTTTAAAGTGTGTCATTCATTCCCTCCCAGGTAGCGTTCATTCCCAGATCCTTGCCGATTGGGCAAAAATACTATATTTTAACTATAACACTTCTTATTAAACTAACAACATTTAACAACAGTAGAGGTAAATCATGAAAACAAGAGTAAAATTTGTACTTTTATCCTTTGTATTGGCAGGAGTCTTAACCTACACCGGGTGTGAACAGGGTCTCACCAGTTCAAGTAATTCCAATGACGCAAATTCGTCCGACGGTTTTAGCTTTTCCGATATGTATTCCAAATTTAATTCGTTAAAAGAGCAGGTTGACAGCTATAAGGCAAAGAACGAAGCTCAAGACGCTCTTATCCAGGCTCAGCAGGAACAAATCAACATGCTTCTCTCAACAATTTCCGACAATAGAAGCTTAATCGACACCAATATTGTATCAATAAACACACTCCAATCCGATATTACCAACCTGGAACCCCTGGTTGCCGACAATACAGCTTATATCAATGCCTTAAAACTGGAGAAATTCCCGATACTCTATTCATCCGATCGCAACGGCACACAAGAAATATACACAATCGATTCCGACGGATCAAATTGCACAAAAATAGCAACAGGAAGCCAACCGGTACTTTCACCGGATAAAACAAAAATAGCGTATTCAATCAGTAATGGATCAACCAGTAATCTACATGTAATGAATACCGATGGTTCAAACCAGGTGCAGCTGACTTCTAACGGGAGTTCCTCCAATCCAAAGTGGTCCCCTGACGGAACAAAAATTCTTTACAATAATTTCGATGGAAGTTATTTAAATATGGCTGTAATGAATGCTGATGGTTCAAACAACATACAGTTAACAAATGGCACGGGACTTTCGGCAGCCGGAGACTGGTCTCCTGATGGAACAAGAATAGCTTATACAGACGGAGAAATATTTAAAACTTGTATCTTTGTAATAAACGCAGACGGCTCTAACAAAGTTCAGCTAACCACTGATTCCAGTAACAGCATGAGCCCAATATGGTCTACTGATGGAGCAAAAATTGCTTACGCAGCCGGGCCAACAGGAATGACATTTGAAAGAAATATATATATAATGAATACTAATGGCACCGGCAAAGTAAAAGTGACCAGTGGCACTGATATGACCGGCCCGGTAGCATGGTCTCCGGATGGAACGAAAATAGTGTACACAAGAGGTGCCATCGCCGCCGGTAATATCTATGTAATGAACGCCAATGGGTCCAACCAGACACAGTTGACAAACACTTCAGGAATAGATTCCGTGCCGGTATGGTCATCGGACAGCAGGAAAATAGTATTCGTATCCAACCGTGACGGACAGAATCAAATTTATAAAATGAGCGTAACCGGTTCCGGGCAGGAAAGAGTAACTATGGATGGTTATAATAATTATTGGCCATGTATATTGCCTTCTATATAATAAATTTCTAATAAAACGAAATCTTCCACCGGGTTCCAGCCGGAGCCCGGGAAGAGTTCTTTCTAATTCTCCACCATCTCAACAAGCTTCGGCAGCGTCTCACTAATCCGCCCCTGCAAAAAAATATCCGTAACAGAACGCGTTAGCCCGGTCTCTTCGAGGTTCATTTCAATAACCAGGCCCCCCCTATCTTTAACACGATATGGAATAAGGCTTGCCGGCTGCACAACAGCGGAAGTGGCAATAACCAGGATAACATCGGCCTTGCCCGCGAGCCGGTCCGACTCGGACAGAGCCCCGCGGGGGATGGCCTCACCAAAAAAAATAAAGCCCGGTTTTAAGATCGACTCGCATTTAGGGCACACCGGCGGTTCAGAACCAAGAGCAATATCTTTGTTCGAATAGCTGCGGCGGCATTTAAGGCATTCAAAGCTCGAAGCGTTCCCGTGGAATTCAATAACTTTCTCATTTCCGGCTTCCTGGTGTAAATTGTCAATATTTTGTGTGATAACACTCTTAAGAAGACCAAGCTCCTCCAGGCGGGCCAGCGCCAGGTGGGCCGCGTTTGGCCTGGCATTGTCTGTGATCTTCCTTAGCGCGAAAACCATATCCCACACTTTACGGGGATTGGAATGAAATGCGCTGATATTCGCGTATTCAGCGGGATCAAACTGCTCCCAGAGTCCGCCGGGACTTCTAAAATCGGGAATACCGCTGTCGACGGAATGACCGGCTCCCGTAAGAGCGATAAGCTTTTTAGATTTTTTAATAGCGCTCGCGGCTTTTTCAAAAAGTTGTTCCATGTCCATGGAACCAGTTAAGCTATTATAAGATCATTGTCAAATGTAAAATTATAAATTTTGTTTAAAAGTGATACAAACTTATTGACTAAATATATTAGAGGATATAGCATACGAACAACAGGAGATATACCGTGGAAAAAACAAATTCAGAATCCGAAACTCATATAAAATTTGGGGTCACCGCAAAACTGATGATGGCAGCCTGCGTTGCGATTTTCCTGGCTGTTATTCTAACCGGGGGGATCAGTTATATAATCGCCCGCAGTGCCATAATTGACAAGATGGAGAACGTCGATTTAAAGAACATTATAACCATGAAAGCGGAAAAGATCGACGCCAGGTTATCCCGGGCCATTGAAACCGCCCTGTCTCTGGCGCAGGACCCGGTTTTGAATAAATGGTTCGTGAACAATGAGACCAACGCGGCCCTTGGAATTCTGGCCAAAGGACGATTGACCCGGGAACAGAACGAATTTGATTATTCCAAAGTATTTGCCATAAACAGGGCAACAAAAAATTATTGGGCAGGGAACAACAAGCTGGTAGACAGGATATCCGCAAACGATCCCGAAGATCAATGGTTTTTTCAAAACATAAAAGATCAAAAAAAAATACAGATCAATATCGACTATAATAAAGAACTTGGCGATACCTTTGTATTCATGAACGCGCTCATGGGCGATATAAAAAACCCCGATGGCCTTACCGGGGTAAGTTTAAAACTGAATAAACTGGTAGAAGAACTCCTGGCAAGCAGCGAAGAATACGCGGACAACACCTGGCTGGCAGGGAGTAACAGGAAAATTCAGATTTCCCGTGACAAAGAACAGATAGGAAAAGATCTTTCCGAAGTTTTTGGACCGGAAATAGCGAAAGCGATATCAACAAGCAATCAAGAAACTTCAATCCTGAAATATAACAAGCCCGGGCAGGGGGATATGATGCTTGCCTATGGTCCTATGAAATCAACTAACTGGATAGTTATTTCCGAAATCCCGCTTTCGGATTTACTGCGGTCGTTAAATACAATCGCCATAGGAACGGCAGTAACAGGAATTTTATCCATCGCCCTTGTTGTTCTGTTTTTCTTTTTTGTGGGTAAACGGACGATTAGCAGCCCGGTTAATACTATTCTCCGCAGTTTTGATCTACTGAGCCAGGGAAACCTCTCGGCAACTATGCAGATAGAATCAAAAGACGAGTTTACAGTTATTGCCGAACACTTTAATCTCATTCTGGAAAAATTGAGCGATATAATAACGCATGTACAGGAAAATTCCGAATCCCTTGCCGCCTCTTCAGAGGAGATCTCCTCTTCCGCGGCAAGCATGGCCGACAACGCAAGCAGTCAATCCGCTTCAGGAGAAGAGATCAGCGCAACGATTGAACAAATTTCAGCAGGTATGGATAGCATAGTAGAAGAGACAAAATCCCAGGATGAAGTATTATCGACTTTTATATCAGCCATAGGAGAGCTTTCCGAGATCATTATTGACATGGGGGATATCACCAGGCAAACCCTGACCTTAGCAGAAAAGATGTCATCCGAAGCCAGGTCCGGAGGGGAATCACTGAAGTCAATGAGCGCCAGTATGAGCAAGATCACTGCCAGCTCCGACGACATGACAAACATCATTCAAATAATAAACGATATTTCCGACCAAATAAATCTCCTGTCTCTTAACGCGGCAATTGAAGCGGCGCGGGCCGGGGAAGCAGGAAGGGGTTTTGCCGTTGTTGCCGATGAAATATCCCGCCTGGCAGACCAGACAGCTCAAAGTTTAAAGGAAATCGACTCACTGGTAAAAGCAAACAATGACGAAATAAACAATGGTATGATAAACGTAACCAACTCAATGAAAACCATCAGCCTTATCATCAAGGGAGTAAGCTCCATAACCGACATGATGAATAAAATATTTCAATATACGGAAAAACAAATAGACACAAACAAGACCGTAAACAAAAATATCGACCTGGTAAAAGCCCAGGCAGACCAGATACGATTCGCCACTGAAGAACACAAAACCGGGGTAAGTGAAGTAGTGGAATCGGTAAACAGCATCAGTGACCTTACCCAGGCAAATGCTTCAGGCTCCGAACAAATGGCAGCCAATTCCGAAGAGCTGGCATCAATGGCGGAAAAACTGCGGTCTCTAATGGAATTCTTTAAAATAAATTAAAAAAATTTGTCAGAAAAAATACCCGGCACAAACACGTTGTAATATTTTGAAGCATTTTGTAGTATTTAAAGATAATTTGTAATATTTGCAGACAGGCCAATTAACAACTCATCCAAACCAAAACCATTATTTCATTGACGAAAACTCCAAAACCGGTATAGCATCAAACTTATGGAACTACATGCCATTATGGGCAACAGTGTAAAACTGGATGGAGGAGCCATGTTTGGGAACGCGCCCCAGTCGCTCTGGAAAAAATGGCTTCCCCCTGATGAGTTTAACCGCATAGACCTGGCAACCCGGGCCCTGCTGGTAAAAACCGGTACGCATAACATCTTATTTGAAACCGGTATCGGTCTGTTCATGGAACCCAATCTGCGGGACAGGTATGGTGTTGTTGAGGACCGGCATGTTCTGCTCGATTCCCTGGCAGAACATGGCCTTTCACATGAAGACATTACAACGGTAATTATATCACACCTTCATTTCGATCATGCCGGAGGGCTGTTCAGTTCCCGGGAAGAGAACAAAGAACCGGAGTTATTATTCCCCAACGCGGAGATCATGGTTAGTACCGTGAACCTGCAGCGGGCACGAATGCCCCATTTCAGGGACCGGGCATCGTTTGTTCCTGCTTTACATAAAATGCTGCGGAAAAGCGGACGCCTGAAAACCCTTTCCAGCAGTGATGTCCTCAAGTTCGAGAAACTCCGGGTAGACTTCTTTCAAAGCGACGGCCATACCCCGGGCATGCTTTGTTCCATCCTGGAATGGGAAGCTCCGGGCACTGAAGGACCCCGGACTCAAAAATTGATCTTTTCTGCCGATCTCATCCCTGGAAAATATTGGGTACATTTACCAATAACTATGGGCTACGACCGCTACCCCGAACGGCTCATCGATGAAAAAAGAACCCTCCTTGAATCGGCTTTCAAAGAAAACGCGCGGATCTTTTATACCCATGACCCGGATACAGCCGTATCAGGAATCAGCTATAACAAAGAAAAACAGACCTTTTCCTGGGAAGAGGTTTCAGATTCATTTTTATCAAGCTAGTCCCGTTACATTAAACGGGGCTAATTCTAAAAAATATTATCGTGATTTTAAGGAGGTTTTTATGGACACAATTATCAGGATAGACATGGGAGCAGCAGGAGGCCCTTTGATCAACAAAGAGGGTCTGGGAGAGTATGCCGGGCTTGGCGGAAGAGCGTTAACCAGTTCGGTCATTTCAAAAGAAGTTCATCCCTTATGCCATCCCCTTGGAGCGGAGAATAAGCTGGTTATCGCGCCCGGTTTATTAAGCGGATCAACTGCGGCAATGTCCGGACGGCTTTCAGTTGGCTGTAAAAGTCCGCTTACGGGCGGAATTAAAGAATCAAATTCCGGCGGCCAGCCCGCGCAAGTCCTGGGACGGCTTGGGTATGCCGCCATCATTCTTGAAGGCATTCCGCAAACAGATGACCTGTATAAAATTATTATTACCAAAGACGACATTAAAATCGAATTAGACAACAGTCTCAAAATGCTGCCCAATTACGATCTTGTTGAAAAAATGAAACAGGCATACGGAGACAAAATAACCTGTCTTTCCATTGGACCGGCAGGAGAGATGAAGATGAGCGCTGCCTCCATTGCCTGCACCGACATGGAACTCAGGCCAACCAGGCATTGCGGCCGCGGCGGTGTTGGCGCGGTTATGGGTTCAAAAGGAATAAAGGCTATTGTTCTGGATGAAACCGGCACGGAATCCCGGAAGCCGAAAGATCCGGACAAATTCAAAGAAGCCAACAAAACATTTGCCGCGGGGCTCAAACAACACTCTGTTACGGGCGAAGGACTTCCTGCTTACGGTACCAATATCCTGGCAAATATTATCAACGAAGCAGGCGGGTACCCGGTAAATAATTTCTCCAATGGAACATTCGACAATGTTTCAAAGATCAGCGGGGAAGCTACTGCGGAACTGGAAACCAAACGGGGCGGCAACCCCACGCACGCCTGCCACCGGGGCTGCGTTATTCGCTGCTCAGGAATTTATCACGACAAGGACGGCAACTATCTAACCAAACAGCCGGAATATGAAACAGTGTGGGCTCATGGTCCTAATTGCGGCATTGACGATCTCGACGCCATTGCCATGATGGATTTCCTTGACGACAATTACGGACTCGACACTATCGAAATGGGCGCGACAATCGCCGTAGCCATGGAAGCCGGGCTGCTTAAATTCGGCGATGCCGAAGGTGCAATTAAGCTCATAAAAGAAATAGGGGCAGGAACACACCTGGGCCGCATCCTGGGGAACGGAACCGCTGTTACTGCAAAAGTTTTCGGTGTTGAGCGGGCTCCGGTTGTAAAAGGCCAGGCCATGCCGGCGTATGATCCCAGGCCCATCCAGGGGATCGGTGTTACCTACGCCACTACGCCAATGGGCGCGGATCATACCGCAGGTTATGCCATTACCACAAATATTCTTAAAGTAGGCGGGTTCGTGGACCCGTTAAAGCCGGAAGGACAGGTGGAATTATCCCGGAACCTGCAAGTCGCGACCGCGGCAATTGACTCTACGGGCATGTGTCTTTTTATCGCCTTTGCGATCCTGGACCAGCAGGAAACATTCCAGGCATTAATCGACCTGTTAAACTCCTTTCACGGTCTTGAGTTAACGGCTGAAGACGTTAGTGAGCTGGGTAAAAAAGTTCTCAAAATGGAGCGGGACTTTAATGCCGCTGCCGGATTTACCCCAAAACACGACCGTTTGCCCAGGTATTTTTATACGGAACCCGTAGGACCGCATAACATCACCTTCGGCGTTTCGGACGAAGAACTGGACAGTGTTTTTAACTGGTAAGACGGAGGGAAGGTTATCGGTGGCCCGGAGGGCCGGGTAACCGGTAATCGGTAAAAGCGCAGGTGCCAGGCGGTGCCGGGGAAAAATACGGAAGAAACTTGATAGAGATAGGTCTTTTTCTGTCCGGGGATATTAACCGGAGCCTTTTCTGCTCCCGGGGTTAAAAACCCCGGGCTACATGACTACACCCCTCCGGGGTGTTTCCGGTATGGGACCG
>JAAENB010001266.1 GCA_024224995.1 bacterium
ATGGTATCCTCCTTATGGTTCAAGAACATGCAGAAAATCTTTATCTTCCCAGTATGCTTCAAAATCGGTATCGCTTAAAAATTGTTCCGGAGTTTTCCCCAGGTTGAGTGCCGACTTTACGCATAATAATAAATTATCTTTTTCCCGTTTAAGCGCGTAATAGCACGACAGGTTAAATGCCAGCATTTCATTATCAATATTCTCAGGACTGTGGTCTTCCGGAAGCAGCACCGTAAAGACAATTTTTTCAATATCGGGATCTTGTGAAAGTATAGCCAGAACCAGGGAATTTGAGGCCAGGTCGGTCATTTTTGGGGTTCGATCTATTGAAGGAAAGATCGATACAAAATTAAGGACCAGGCGTTTTGCCGTTGTAAAGTCCCCGCCTTGAAGAAACGCGATTAACAGCTTTGTAGTATAGTTCGCCAGGGTTAAAGATAGCTCCTTTGCGCGGGGAGACGCAACCGCTTTTTTCGAAGCTTCGATGAATAATTGAGCATCCCGACAGGTAAACGCGCTTTTCAGGAACGCTTTTATTTCCTCATGCTCCGGGTCCCCGGTCTCTTTTTTGATTTCTATCTCTTCCTGATCTTTTTCTTTCGATAAATAATAACTATTCAGAGTTTTATCGACAACTGTTTTCGTCTTTCCTGTTAATTCAAGATCCTCAATTGACTCAAGAAGGTCTTCCGTGCCTCCGTATTCCGACAAACCTTCTAAACAGTACTCTTTAAAATGATCCAGAACGTTTGCTAATAATTCTTCATCGAGCTCATCTTCCTGTATCTTTTCAAAAAACGGGATAAACAGGTCTTCCATGGCATCGCCATATTCGGAATCTAAAAAACCGTTATCGCACCAGAGCAGGAGCCGTCCAAGAGGCTCAGTTTCAAATTGCGGAAAGAGCTCCTCAATAAATAAATCATACACCGTGCCATCCAGGGTCCGGTGGCCGCTGTCGTAATATGTTGTTCCATTTATAAAAATATCAACAACCTTGTTCTCTCCCGCTGCCGATCTTCTTCGAATAATCTCCTCAGTGGCGGTAACTGTTGCTTTAAAGTTGTCACTTAAATTTTTCGAACCAAAGGTTTCTTTTACCACATGAGTCAAGGTCTCAATGTCCAGGACGGTAACAAATTTTTCAAGGGCATTGTCCAGTATTTCTATGGCAACGGGCTTTCCTTTGTCGCAGGTATTTTTTTCCGCTCCAAAGGTGGCGAAAATATCGGTCATATTTTTTATGGCATATGCCGCCTCATCAGCGTCATTGCTTTTTAGCCGCCGCAACACATCCTCCGGTTCAAGCGGTTCCGGAATTTCTTTCCTGTTTTCCCAATCTTTTGAGCTGAAGTTTTGAGCAATTACTTCTTTTAGTTTCTGTAATCCGAAAAGAGGACGCAATGCTTTCGCGGTTACCTGGGGGCCGTGCTTGTCACAGGAGCAGCCGTAAATTTTCAGGTATTCAAGTTTTTTAAGATGCGCGAGAGGAGAGAGATCCCGGATATGGGTCTCGCCAATGTTGAGACGCTTTAATGAACTCAATGTTCCGAGCGTTATGGAGTCATCAATATCGTGATCGTGAATATCCAGTTCTTCCAGGTTTTCCATATCTTCCAGGGCATCGATATCGCGCACCCCGGTTGAAACCAGCTTCAGCGTTTTTAGTTTTTTTAAGGATTTCAGGGGATTAAGATGTGTGATTGGAGTAAAATAAAGTATCAGTTCCTCCAGAGCGGACATCCGTCCGATAGCCCTGGGAAGTCTCATTTCTTTTCTGTTTGATTCTCTGTCGAGTAAATTATCAAACCACTCATCACCATAATGATCAATGCGCTTTCCGGTAAAAATATCGCTGAGACGCAATATTTTTAATTTTTTCAGATCTCCCGTTTCTTCGGGAATATCCATAATATTCGGGAGATCATTGAGATCTAATTCTTCAAGGTTCCGAAGCTTTGACAGAGCCGCGGGAAGCCTTTTTATATCCAGCTTGCTCAGCTGCAGGAATCGAAGTTCCTGTAGTTTTTCTATCTCATCCGGGAGTACATCAAACCCGGCATGGGCGATTATTAATTTTGTAAGCTTTTTAAGATTACCAATCTCAGGAGGGATGTCATGGTTAATACCTCCCATCCATATTTCGAGAACTTCCAGATCCGGAAAATTTTTACATAAGGGCAGAATGTCGATCCCCGCGATCCCGTCAACGCGCAATTCTTTAAGATGCTTCATGCCCAGGATCTCATTGATCCGCATACCCTGGATCGTTATACTTTCAATGGGCAGCTCTTTAAACTCCAGGGGCAGTTTAAACCATTCCATGGTTTTGGGGATAATAGCAAGTTTTTTAAGATTTATCAATTCATTGATTGAAGCGGGAAATTCTTTTTTGCATTCTTTTTTGTCCAGGGACAGCTCCGTAACATCTTTGGGGTTTTTAAGAGCTTCTTCCAGACTGGTGAATTTCAATTGCTCTTGATGCATGTTATTTCTCCCGCTTTTCCTGGTTTTTGTGGGCATCATCAACAAGATCCAGCGATTCTTTCCAGGCTTCTTCGCAAAAGAACCTGAAATTATCAAGATAATTATTTTGTACCGGAAGCTCTGCATCCGCCCCAGGCGAACCAAGAGCCAGTTCATATTCCGACAAACAGGTGATATATTCCAGCCGTTTCTCCCGTGGAATTACTATGGGCGGGAACCCCGATCGCAGCACCGGAATATTAGAGACCAGCCGTGCAATGCGTCCGTTTCCATCAAAAAAGGGATGAACGTGTACAAAAGAGATATGAAGATTGGCATAGGCCGATATCACTTCATCACGCGTACGTTTTGTCCCACTGTTCATGTTTAGAGAATTGAGCCAGCGCTCCATAAGAACAGGAACATCGGCAGGCGCGGCATAATCATAAAAGAACTGTTTTCCGTCCCGAATAATATAAGTACCGTTTGGTTCAGCCTTCCATTTCCCAACAGGTTTATTAATATCAAGAATAGCTTCTACCTGAACGGCCTTATGCAGATCAAACAGATCCTGTTCGGTTATGGCGGTTTCCCGCTGAACCATATCATAGATACGGTCTATTGCCCTGGCATGGCCAACAACCTCCTGGTGATCTTTAAGCGGCTTCCCTGAAACCGTGAGCCCTTCTTCCAGAACAAAGGCGGTCTCTCCCAGGGTGAGCGAGTTCCCCTCAATGGCTGTAGAATCATGAGTCCAGAGATTCCGCAGCCCCGTCACCAGGGCTTTCCGTATGTCCTCGTCGAGACCTTGTAAAAAATCGAGCATATGTTGTTTCCTGTTTTATTATTCCACAGCAGTATTGTATCCCGGGTGAGAGAATTTGTCAAGAAGTAACTTACGGAGACAAACCGTCTTTCCAGCCTTCCCAGGTATAACTATCCGCCCCCGGCATCTTTATGCCAACACGAGTCTGTCCATTAAGTTTTACTTCAATGGTAGTTTCAAAAAGTGTGTCAATTCCTCCCTGGTTTTCCACTCCCG
>JAAENB010001267.1 GCA_024224995.1 bacterium
AGTCGCCAAACGTTGATTTCAATTGAACCCAGTTGCCAAATGTTGATTTCAATCAAAGCCAGTCACCAAACGTTGGTTTCAATTGAACCTGGTTGCCAAACGTTGATTTCAATCAAACCTGGTCACCAAACGTTGATTTCAATCGAAACCGGTCACCAAACGTTGATTTCAATCAAACTCAGTCACCAAATGTTGATTTCAATCGAACCCAGTCGTCAAACATTGATTTCAATCAAACCCAGTTGCCAAACGTTGATTTCAATTGAACCCAGTCATCAAACGTTGATTTCAATCAAACCCGGTCATCAAACGTTGATTTCAATCGAACCCAGTCATCAAACGTTGATTTCAATCAAACCCAGTCACCAAACGTTGATTTCAATCGAACCCAGTCATCAAACGTTGATTTCAATCGAACCCGGTCATCAAACGTTGATTTCAATTGAACCCAGTCGCCAAACGTTGATTTCAATCAAACCCGGTCGCCAAACTTTGATTTCAATCAAACCCGGTCACCAAACATTGATTTCAATTGAACCCGGTCCAGA
>JAAENB010001268.1 GCA_024224995.1 bacterium
AAGTTTGAAGTTCGAACTTTTATGAAAGAGGAATTGGGATGGAAATAATTAGTTCAATAGCGGAAACACGGAACCGGCTTAACCGGGTTCGTCATGAGAATAAGCGGATTGGTTTTGTGCCAACCATGGGCTTTTTGCATGAAGGGCATCTCAGCCTGGTGGATATATCGAAACAGCATGCGGACTATCATGTGATGAGTATATTTGTTAATAAGATACAGTTTAACAACCCCGGGGATTTTTCTTCGTATCCGAAAGATCTTGAACGGGATTTCAAACTGGCTGAAGAGGCAGGGGTCGATTTGATCTTTTTGCCCGATGATGAAGAGATGTATAAAAACGGACTCACCAGGGTGGATGTGGATGTTTTAACTGAAAATCTGTGTGGAGCGCACCGCCCCGGCCATTTTAGCGGTGTTTTTACTGTTGTAAGCAAGTTGTTTAATATTATTCAGCCCGATATCTCGGTATTTGGCCAGAAAGATATACAGCAGATTGTAAGTATCGAAAAAATGGTTTTGGATCTGAACTTTCCCGTACGGATAATAATGGGCTCCATTAAGCGGGAAGAAGACGGATTGGCAATGAGTTCCCGGAATAAGCACCTGAACCCGGATGAAAGAAAGAACGCTCTTGTGCTGAGCAGGAGTTTAAAACGGGCGGAAGAGATGCTTCAGGCAGGAGAGCGGGATAGTGCCAATATAGGTCGTGAAATGGAAGCGATACTACAGGAGGGAAAGCCCGATTCAATAGATTATATTTCATTTGTAAACTATGATGATCTTTCCCTGGTCGATACTATTCCCCATACTGCCGGGGAAAAAGCAGTTATCGCGGTAGCGGTATTTTTTGGTGAAACCCGGTTAATCGATAATATGGTAATCGAGAATAACAATGGGGAGACCAGATGCCTGTATTAACACAATTTTTTATTTTTTCATAATTTCGTCTTGATTATTTTTTTTAAATAGAGTATAGTAGTATAATAGGAATAAAGAGAAAGAGAATTGTGTTGGGTGCGAGTGTATCTTCCAATTTTTTAATAAAAGAGGAGAAGTGATGGGAAACGCTATAACTAATACTATTAAGCCCGATTGGGATGAGACTGAAAAGGCAAGGGTCTTAACCTGCGACTTCTTGAAAACAAATGGTTTTTCCACGGAAATTATTGATGCGGTAAGTATGGTCATTGGGGAGCTTCTGGAAAATGCCATAAAGTACGGAGTATTTCAAAGTGAAGACAAAAAAATAACATATTCAATCAATATTGGAAGGAATAATATTGTTGTTGAAGTGAAGAATCCTGTTGGCGATAGTGAGGAGCTGCACCTGAGGCTCCTGGATGAGACCATACAGTGGATCAGGGGGTATCAGAATCCCTTTCAAGCATATATTGAACGCTTAAAAGAAGTATCTGTACAACCCCTGGAAGCCAAGGAGAGCGGGCTGGGCCTGGCACGGATAGCGTATGAGGGTCAGTCTATTCTTGATTTTTATGTAAATGAAGAGAATATTATCGCTGTATCGGCAATTTATCAACTGGATGATGATATGTAATATGACGATATATACTATATATTAAAAAAAGAAAAAAAAGGGGATGAATTCATGGCACATATAGAAACATTTACGAATAATTCGCTAATACTTGAAGTGAATGAAGATGACACTACGATTTATATAAAATGGACCGGCAGAAGTTCCGACCGGGAGCCCGGTTCATTTATTTTCCCGATCCTTTCCGACGCATTTAATAATGCTTCAAGTTATAATAAAGAGATTATAATGGACTTCCAGGAAATGGAATTTATGAATTCATCTACAATCACACCAATTTCCAGGATACTGGAGAAATGTAAACAGGCAGACAATAAGATGTCTATTGTATATAATCAATCAAAAAAATGGCAGGATCTTTCTTTCGCAGCATTAAAGGTTTTTGAAACAAATGATAAGAGAATAGAAATAACAGGGAAATAAGACCTATGGATAACAAGCAGGAAATTATTTTTGATGGATATTTGATAAAAGGTGATGAGAATATTTCCGTCAATGTAGCATACGCGTCAAGATTTTCGGTATATGTCAGGTTCCCGGATGAGTTTGATGAAACAGACGGGTTGGAATTCGACAACGTGGTACTTAAAATTATGGGGAAAGATACCGAACTCCATCGAAGCCGCTTTCTTCTGGATTCGAATATTGGCGGTTATTCCGGGAGGCTCTTCTTTCTCAGTGAAATATATGATTTTGATGCTTTATTTGCCACCCAGGAGCTTATTAATCTTGAGAAATTAGCGGATAATTTAGCAATTGTTATCGCGCATAAACAACGGGTAAGAGACAAATTCAGGGAATTTACTGCGGACCTGGCGTATGATCTAAAAGTATACCGGTATTTTTTTGATGAGCTGGACAAAACAATAGAAAATGAGCACGAAGATGTGAGAGAAGTTGTTGCCCAGACAATATTAAATGGCCTTGGCAGGGAGTTCCTCAAATTTTTTGATTCCAAAATGGAAGAGCTGGGAGTGCAAATAAAGGGATTCAAAAAAGAAGAACATGAGGTTCATGGTTTTTATTTTCGAAAACAGCTCTGGGATATTATTTTATGCTCCGATTTTATGACACGGACAAATGTCAAGCCCAGGGGATATGCCGGTGATTCCGAAATGATGAGAATGGTATATGAGAATGATTATCGAGGCGATACCACCTTTGCCAAGATAATGCACAAATATGGTCTGGAAGTTCCGGCGGCAGCGGCTGTAAGGAACCGGAGAATTATGGTTCCGGATATCCTTCGGAAAACACAGCAGAGTTTCCCCGGCCTGGAGAATGACCGGTTTCGTTTTATGACAATTGCCTGTGGACCGGCAGATGAGCTCCGGCATGTATTCTTATCGGATGATGATTTTTCTAATTTTCACTGCACCCTGCTGGACCAGGATTCGGAAGCATTGCAGGAAGCAGCCGATAATATTACAAAGATAGAGAAAGAAAAAGGACACAAAATAAAGGTAACCTATATTCAGGATTCCGTACGGACAATGCTCAGGACTCCCGGACTCGATAAAAAATGGGGTAAATTTCATTATATGTATTCCATGGGGCTCTATGATTATTTGACGCCGCCAACAGCCAAGGTTTTAACAGAGAAGATCTATTCGCTGCTGGAACCAGGCGGCACAATGCTGCTTGCCAATTATCATAAACAGACCCATAACCGGTGGTTTCTTCCGTATTGGCTTGATTGGGTTCTGTATTATAGAGAGGAAGAAGACATGAAAGATCTTCTTCGTGACATTGAGGTTGAGGATGTATCCATCACCTATGATGAGTCCGGCTGCCAGATGTTTCTTTCTGCCCGGAAACCTTTTTAGGATGCGTAATAACAACAGTGTTTATTATTTTCTTAATTTGATAAAAGATGAAGATTAGATGAATGAAGACGCTAAAAACAATAATAATGAATTTCATGATCCTGATAATTTTGCGCTTGAGTTTTATATAACGACAATTGTTCATGAATGGTCCAAGACTCTCGCGTTTTTAGTATATACCCTGGTCCCGTTTTTTGTTATTCTTGATTATTTTACCATGCCCCCGGAACATTTTAAGCAGTTTATTGTTTACCGGGCTGTTTCCACGGCACTGGCCATTGGGCAATATATAATCATTAAAAACACCAAACCGGGAAAGCTATCCTATCTTCATGGTTATATCACCTCCCTGGTAGTTGGCGGAACAATAAGCATGATGACCGTTGACCTGGGGGGCTTTGATCACGGCTATTATGCCGGGCTCAACCTGGTTATTATAGCGGTAAATATGCTGCTGCCCTGGGGTGCCTTTCACTCTGCCGTCAATGGTAGTATCACCATACTTATTTATCTTTTGTTGAATTTCATAACACCCCAGCCCTATGGAACACAGACCCTGGCAAATAATCTTTTTTTCCTGAGTTCAACCGTTATTATCGCGGTGAGTATAAATTATTTGCGCCAGAAACTGCTGAAACAGGAGTTCCTTTTACGGACGGAGTTAAAGAAAGCCCGTGACGCCTTATGGGGAGAGATGTCAATAGCGAAAAAAATTCAGACATCACTACTGCCCAACAAGCATAGAATAGGGAATTATCAGGTTGCTTCCACAATGATCCCGGCGGAAGAAGTTGGCGGAGATTATTACGATATTATTGAATCCGATACCGGAGAAAAATGGATTGGAATTGGAGATGTATCGGGACATGGAGTCGAGTCGGGACTGATTATGATGATGACACAAACCAGCCTGTTGTCAATGTTAAACAGCTCATCCGGTTATAAACCGTCGCAGGTACTTGAATACGTAAATGCCGTTATACGAAAGAATATATCCAAACTCCGTTCAAGCCGCTATATGACAATTCTTGCGATAAAGCTGGAAGAATCCAGAATAACAATGGCAGGAAAACATCAGGACCTGATGATCTATAGAACACGAATCGGTGAGGTTGAAGTCGTGCCAACAACAGGAACATGGCTTGGTATCACCGATAATATCGGTACGTTTTTAGTCGATCATAGCGTCAATATGGAAATAGGTGACTTTTTTCTGCTATTTACCGATGGAATTACCGAAGCAATGGATAAAGACGGCGAGATGTTTGGTGAAGAGCGGCTTAAAGAAACTCTTCTGAAATATGCGGATTTGACTGTAGCGGAAATCGTGAAAAATATAATACAGGATGTAATAGCCTTCCAGGAAGAACAGAATGATGATATAAGTTTACTGGTAATCAAAAAGATATTTTGACGCAACAATAGAGAAACAAGAACTAAAACGGGGAATATAAATGAATTGGTATTTTCCTGCCAGTGCACTATTGAATGGGATAACAAGTCTGGCTCTTTCTGTTTATGTGCTGAGCCAGGATACAAAGAAACCCATAAACAGATCATTTTCCTATTATGCTTTTGCTATGGCTTTTTGGAGTCTTTCCTATTTTTTATGGCAGTTCTCGAATAATAAATATGACGCGCTGTTCTGGACCCGGATGTTAATGCTTGGGGCTATTTTTATTCCGCCGTCATTTTTTCATTTTATTGTAAACCTGCTTAACCTGCGAGAGAAGAAAAAAAAAGAGTTAGTATTCGGCTACGTTCTTAGTGTATTCTTCGCATCAATCTCTTTTTCCCAATTGTTTATAAAAGACGTTGTTCGCCGAATGCAGTTTGATTTTTGGCCTGTGCCCGGCCCCCTGTTTCACGCGTTCCTGGCCGTGTTTTTTTGCTATATTACGTATTCCTTTCTTCTGGCATTAACGCAATTCCGTTCTTTGTCCGGCATTGCCCGCAACCAGATAAAGTATGTCCTTGTGGGAACTTTTGTCAGCATTGTGGCCGGATCAACAAATTATTTTTTATGGTATGATATCCATATTTTGCCTTACGGAAATGCCCTCGCCAGTATATATGTTTTTACCGCAGCCTATGCCATTATTAAATTCCAGCTGCTTGATATAAAACTGGCGCTTACCCGGGGGACTATTTTTACTTTAGTCTATGTGGTCCTGTTTACCGGACCGGTTGTTATTGCAATTAATTGGGAGGTCTATTTTGAAAGTACCCTGGGAAAACGATGGTGGATCGCGTTCTTTATTTGTGAAGGGGTCTTTAGTTACATTGCCCAGCTGATATATAATTTTCTCAGTACTAAAATTGAAGAACGGCTCCTCAGGGAACAGCGGAGGTTCCATACCTATTTACGTGACGCGTCCCATGATATGATCCATATCCGGAATTTAAAAGAACTGCAAAGCAGGGTGCTGCATATTCTTACCCACGGAATAAGAATAAGTCATGTAAAATTGTTTTCGTATAATAAAGAGCAGGATTATTTTGAATTAACCGCTTTCAGAGGGATTGAGGAAAGAGAACAGACCGGGCTCCCTCTTGCCCGGGACCACGCGTTAATAAAGCTGCTTCACCGGGTCCAAAAAGCCCTTGTATATGATGAACTGGATGAAATGGGCTATCAAAGAGGAATAAATATGAGAGAGTTGAAAGATGAGTTTAGAGGCCTGGGAGCGGCGCTCATTGTACCCAACTTCAGCCGGAAACGGTTGATCGGATTTATCTCTTTAGGAGGAAAGTTTGACAATGAAGTTTATAATATGGATGATATAAACGTATTAACAACATTATCCAACCAGGTGGCACTGGCAATGGAGAATGCTTCTTTATACCAGAATCTTGAACGGAAGGTAGCAGAGAGAACGGAGAAGCTGACCGGCGCCCTTGAAACAATCAAGGATGATCTTGTTATGGCAAAGAATATTCAGCAAAATATTCTGCCAAACAATATTGAAAAAATTAAGGGGCTTGAATTCTGCGTAAAATATTATCCCATGACCGAAGTCGGAGGAGATATATTTGATGTTATTGAATTGTCCGACGGCATTGTACGCATATTCGTGGCAGATGCCACCGGACATGGGGTGCAGGCAGCCCTGGTAACGATGCTTATAAAAAGTGAATACGAAAAGTTTAAATTTGCCAGCCATGATCCTGCCGAACTACTTGAGAATCTTAATAATACCTTTATCCATTCATATAAGTCTCTGCCGGTATTTTTTACCTGCCTTGTTGTTGATATCGATCTTACCGTAGATAAACTGCTGTTTTCTTCTGCCGGACACCTGGATCAATTTATTATCAGAAAAGGGGAACACCAGACCCTTTCCCACACCGGCCGGATTATTGGGGTGGTTGAGAACAGCGTGTATAAAATTGAGCAGCATGATTTTACCCCGGGAGAGAAGTTGTTCCTGTTTACCGACGGAGTGCTGGAGGAAACGAATTCACGGAACGAGGAGTTCGGGGAGAAGAGAATGCTTAATATTCTTCTTAAAAAATGGGATAATTCTCCTGAGGTTATAATGGACATTTTAAAACAGGAGCTGCGTTTTTTTACCGGGCGGAGCGAAAAGTTAAATATTCATGATGATATTCTTGTTCTCGGAATAAAATATGATGAAGCAGTAGGAGAGAAAGAGGGCAGCGAGCCCCCTGGCTGATATGGAAACAGGTGCAAATATTTATTACCCCATAAGTGCCCTGTTTAACGGAGTTGCCAGCCTCTGTTTGTCAATATATGTATTGATCCAGGACCGGCATCGATTAATAAATAAAACATTCAGCTGTTATGCGTTTGCAATGGCATTCTGGAGCTTCTCATATTTCGCGTGGCAGATTTCGGGAAGCGCCCAGGGTGCCCTGTTTTGGTCGCGAATGCTTATGCTGGGCGCCATATTTGTTCCGCCGACTTTTTTTCATTTTGTCGCCGCGCTGCTTCACCTGGAAAAAAAGAAAAAATATGAGATTATGGCTGCTTATTGCATTAGCATCATCTTTGCCCTGGGCAGTTTTTCACCGCTCTTTGTGAAAGCGGTAAAGCCGCAAATGGAATTCAGTTTCTGGCCTGTTCCGGGACCCTTATTTCATTTTTTTCTTGTACTGTTTTTCGGCTGTATTCTTTACACCTTTTACCTGGCCCTGCTTCGATACCCGCACCTCTCCGGAGTAGTGCGGAACCGGGTGAAGTATGTGCTTCTTGGAACATTTATAAGTTTATTCGCGGGTTCAACAAACTATTTTTTGTGGTATGATATTCCTATTCCTCCATACGGGAATGCCCTGGCCAGTATGTATGTCTTTACTGCCGCCTATGCTATTGCTAAGTACCAGTTGTTAGACATCAGGATCGCCATCACCCGGGGGGCTATTTTTACCCTGGTTTATTGTATTGTATTTGCCTTACCGGTCGTTATGGCTGTTTATATGGAAGCGTATTTTGAACGAATTTTGGGAACTCAGTGGAGGATAGGGATATTCGTTGCCGGTGGTTTTTTTGGCTATCTTGCCCAGTTAACGTATACCTATATTCGTTATAAAGCCGAAGAGAGATTTCTTCGGGAGCAAAAATTGTTTCACGCGTACATTAAAGAAGCATCAAACAATATTCTGCAAATACGGAACCGGGAGGAGCTTCAAAACAGTGTTGTGTTTATCCTTACGGATGCCATAAAAATAAGCCATACGCTCTTTTATATCTTTAATAAAGAACAGGACGTCTATGTCTTATCGGCTTTTCGCGGTAGTAAAGAGATCGCGGAAACAGAAAAAAGGATAGAAGCCGGTCATCCCCTGGTGAGATTGTTATACCGGAAGAAAGAAGGACTGTTGAGTGATACGTATATCGATATCGATTTTGAAAATACTGTTGATAAAAGAGAAATCGGTATACTCTTTGATGAGCTGGAAGGAGTTTTAATTGTTCCCAATTTTTACCGGGAGGTGCTGCTTGGATTCATTGTTATGGGGAAGAAGCTTAATAATGAGATCTACAGCATTAATGATATCAATATTCTAACAACCCTGGCAAACCAGGTGGCTATGGCTATGGAAAATGCTTCCCTGTATGAAAATCTCGAATCAATGGTTCAGGAAAGAACCATTGAACTTCAGAAAGCCCGGGACGCGCTCTGGGGAGAGATGCAGCTCGCTAAAAAAATCCAGACCGTTCTGCTTCCCAGCAGCCCCTTTGTAAATGGGTACGAGGTTTTCGGGTATATGGACCCTGCCGATGAGGTTGGGGGAGACTACTATGATGTAATAAACGGGGAATCTGTCGACTGGGTTCTCATTGGTGATGTATCGGGGCATGGGATCCCGGCCGGTCTTGTTATGATGATGGTTCAGTCGTCTATCCAGGTCCTCTTGCGGGAAAATCCCGGTATCAAACCCTCGGTTATGCTGAAAACCATCAACCGGGGAATTGCATATAATGTTGACAAAATTGATGAGGATCAATATATGACTATATCGGCCCTGGCACTGTATAAGGATGGGAATGTTTTCTTTTCCGGTCTGCACCAGGACCTGCTGGTATTCCGGGCAAAAGACAGCTCTGTTGAGTCTATCCGTACGAATGGTGAATGGCTTGGCATTCTGGACGACCTGGGAAGGGAAAAAGTGGATTTTGATTTTTTAATGTCTCCCGGAGATGTGCTGCTTCTGTATACCGACGGGATTACGGAAGCAATGGACAAAAATAATCTTATGTTCGGGAAAGATCAACTTGCTGCTGTCCTGGGGAAATACGGTAGAGAGCCCCTTCCCCGGATCAAGCAGGAAATTATGGATGGGCTGGAAGAGTATACGATCATGGATGATGTTACTATGGTTATTTTGCGGAGAAAGTAGGGGGAGAAGGTAATCGGTGGCCCTGTGGGCCGGGTTATCGGTGATCGGTTGGGAATAAAGAATTATAAAGGTTAATTATAATGGGTATTTTTAATATATTTTTGTTTGATAAAATTATTGTTCGGTTTATTAGCTGCTTCCTGGTTTTGGTGAGTGCGGGGGTGTTTTTTTCCTGTAAGGCGCAGGGACCGCTTACTCCTGAGGATGCGTTTCTTGCTTTGAAAGAGACGGTTCGGAAGCCGAAGGGTGTTGATTTTGCCGGGCTGCTTTCGGAGAAGAGCAATAAGGAGATTGCCCGTACCGCTCAGATGGTGGCCGGTATGGAAGGGAAGCAGCTTGAGACTCTTGCGGCGACTTACGGAGTAGCGCCCGAAAGGCTTAAAAAGCTTTCGGTTAATGATTTCACCCGGCTCTATATATATCGCAAAAAAGGCAACGTGGTTAAAACTGCTGTGTCATTTACTATTTCATCTATTGACCGGGAAGACAAGAGGGCTTTCGTTCATGTTGAAAACGGCATGGCCCTCCCTTTTGTGAAGGAAGGACCGTACTGGAAACTGGACCTGGCCGGCTTATGATGCCATTTTCTTCAGTCCCATTTTTTCTTTTGCAGATATGAGCAGGGCTTCCGCTTTGCTGTTCTCTCCTTTAAAGATGTAGAGCATGCTGAGTTTGGTTACATCCTGGATTGACTGCGCCGATTTTGCCATGTGTTTTTCAAGATCTTTTATCGCCTTATTGACATCGCCAATTTCTTTTAGCTTGTTTTCATACGTAAGGGTTTTCAGGTAATCCTTGAATATGGCGTAATTGGGTTTTAATTCAAGCGCAATTGACAGGTGTTTTACCGCATCGTCGTACCTGCCGAGGAAGTAATAACAAAATCCGTAATACCTGTTAATGAATGATTGTTCTTCCGCTATATCTTTGATATTATCCAGGCAGCGCAGAGTTTTTTCATACTGTTTCCATTCGTAATATATGTACGAAAGAAGATAATTTGCCTTCAGGTTTCCGCTGTCTACATTTATTACCGCGCGCAAGTGCTTTTCCGCCTCTCCATAATTCTTGTGATCGTAATAGATCATTCCGGCGTAGAAATTTCCTTCCATAAAGCCGGGGTCTTTTGCCAATGACTCATGGAAATGGCTCAGTGCCGCGTTTAAATCCCCGGCATTGTAGTGTTCCACTCCGAGATTTAATAATATTTTATGGTTTTTATCTATCTTCAGGGCTTCCATATAGGTGGATATTGCCCTGTCCTTGTTTCCCATCTGGGAATATATTTCTCCGATGTTATTGTAGGCCTCCACAAATGTGGGATGGATCTTTATGGCCTTTTCATATTCGTTAAGAGCTGTATAATAATCGCCCCTGTTGGACAGTTCGAGTGCATTGTTGTATATTGCGATAGCATCTGTTGGTACTGAAGTTGCATTCATAATGGTTCCTCTTTCATGTTCATGGGTCTTTATCCGGTTATAAACCTCTTCCAGTATGAATATCGGCTTTATGAGGGATTTTTTATAGAATATTACCGGAAAATTGGAGATTTTTTATTTTTTTTGAGGATTACCTGGCTCCATTTTGTAAAAGAAGCTGCATAATTTCTTTGTTGTCTCTAATTTTCGCGATTGCCAGTGGTGTGCTTCCTGAAGGAATTGTATATTGACGTTTCTTGCATAATAAATTCTCTTTAAGAAACTCTTTTTCAATAGAGCCTTTTTCGGGG
>JAAENB010001269.1 GCA_024224995.1 bacterium
AAACATAACAAACTGTAAAAAAGGAGGAAACAGCACTATGTCCAGTCCCATTTCTTTTTTGGTCGATCATGAAACCATAATTATAGCGGCATATGAAGAGAGCAACGGAAAACCCCGGAATACATGGTTTCGGTTAGAAACGGAATTGCCCGAACTTTCTCAAGCGATGACGTTCAATACATTCAAGCAATACGTATCCGTGTTTGCTTTTGTAAAAGGCAGGTTAGACAAGGTTAGACAAATCGAGACCGAGGATGCACTGGCGGCGTTTAGAAGTGAAAAATCGGTACTCGAACAAAGGTTGAGGAATGCATTGGAGAGGTTAGACAAGGTTACACAAAACCGGTCTGAAACAGCAGCCAAATTAGAGAAGGCGCTCGAAGAAAAGGATCGCCTCAAGGCATTGGTAAATAAGGGCTGCCACGGGTTAGACAAAGTTAGACAATTCGACGGCGTACAACTTATGAAGGCGCCTGGCGGGTTAGACAAAGTTATACAGGCCCGGCCGGAAGCTCCGGTTAGACAAAATTCATTGGCTGTTCCCAAACGAATTTCCGGTTGGAGCGTTCAATGTTCAAAAGACGGGTATTATCGGTGTTAC
>JAAENB010001270.1 GCA_024224995.1 bacterium
AATAGGACCGGTTTCCGTGACGTTTTTGTGTAGGGGAGAGGCATGCCTCAATGCCATTAAGTTAAGGACGAGCCGTAAACAAAATATGTTGATAACTATCGTTAAGGAATCTAAAAATCAAATAAAATTGTGTTTTTTTTAAAGGGTCAATGGGGAATGCAGTTTGATATACAGGTTTGCCTCGGGTCTTTTGCCTGAATTTAGCGGTTTTGGTTATGATTTTGACTTATTCTGTTTATATCAGGACATTTTTATAAGGAGTCCATATTACTCCGGGCATACCTCGCCCTTCTCCTGAAATTCCTGGAGGCGGATTGGGGTTAGATTAGGGTTTTATTTGTAGTCTCAGAAGTTAATTTTGTCTATAATAGGAACTTTTGCAGAGTCTCCTGATTGGGAACTCCCCAAAACATAACAAAGGTCTTAATTCCGTCATATTTACCCTCACTGAAAATATAGTTGTGTTGATACTTATCAACATCCCCCTTTGGATCTTTGGAGAGCAGTAGATCGTCCAGGTAGTTATTTATAGCGAAAGTAATGATCGCGGAAACCGACAACTTATGGACCTTACGCAAATCGCCGAGTAGGTCCGGGGCTTTGCAGCCCCTTTCCCCTCTCAGAACCGTACTTGAGACTTTCACCTCATACGGCTCAAGCTATCTAAAACCGGGAGTTAGCCCGGCGGCAAGTATTCTCTTTTTCATCAGCATGATGTA
>JAAENB010001271.1 GCA_024224995.1 bacterium
ATTCGAATAATGGCGGTTTTTCCAATACAATTCATTACTCAACCATACGTTCCGAGCTTTTTGATGTTTCAAATTGGCAAACCGCCCATATTATTAACTGCCAGTTCCAGGGTGACAGTTGTGCCGGTGGAAAAAGTGCAATACCGGAACATACTTCAACAAAAGTAGTGGATTACCTGATTGATAAAAGAATAATGAGCCGTAGTTTGCGGTAAGTACGGTCTTACTGCGCTTACCTGCATATCCGGAATGCTCCGCTGCTCAAAAAACGGAGAAATTCCGGATCAAACTCTATTGATGATTGTTCCAGTGCGGTTTTCATCAACCAGGCGTCATCTTCAGCAACGACCTGGTTCTCTTTTTCAATATAATTTCTGTCCCATTCAACAGCCCGGTTATTAACCTGTACAAACATATACAGGTTTTGAATAATATCATCGGGTTCATCACAATAGTCATCCAGCTCAAAAGAAAAATCAAAATCCGTACCCAAAGGCTCCCATTCCTCTTCCATTGCAACAGAAAGAGCCTTTTTCCAGAAATCATCTTCACACCGGTATTGCTCAGCGCTTTTTATATTTAGAAAGATGTACCCCATACTAAAAATCAGGATTTTGTTCTATAAATTGAAGTTTGAATAATTTTTCAAATTCCTCACTGCTAACGGGTTTGCTAAAAAGATACCCCTGGTACTGATCGCAATTCCTGCTGAGTAAGAAATCTAATTGCCCCTTTGTTTCAATGCCTTCGGCAACAACCTTACAACCCAGGTTATGAGCCAGGTCAATAATAGATGTGGCAATAGTAGCCGATTTCCGGTGATCCGGTAAATTATCAACAAATGATTTGTCTATCTTCAGCGTATCCAGAGGATAGTCTTTAAGCTTGCTCAAGGAGGAATAGCCCGTACCAAAATCATCAATGGAAATAGCAATCCCCATTTCATGTATCCGGTTTAACTTTTCAATGGCTTCACTCTCATTATCCATAATACCGCTCTCGGTAATTTCAAGCTCCAGCCATTGCGCGTCCAGTTTCGATTCAACCAGGATCTGTTCAACCGTCTCTACCAGGTCCTTTTGCATAAACTGAAAAGGCGAGATATTCACCGCGACCCGTTTTGGAGCAAATCCCAGGTCCTGCCATTTTTTATTCTGAAGACACGACAAATAGAGTATTATTTTTCCAATGTCCAGGATCATGCCGTTCCGTTCGGCAAGAGGAATAAAGTGAAAGGGTGATATCAACCCCCGCTTTGACGATTGCCACCTGATTAAAGACTCCATGCCAATGATAATTCCGTCTTTGTCCACTTTAGGCTGGAAAAAAGGTTCAAACTCATTTAAACTAATGGCATCCCATAACTCTTTTTCCAGCTGCAAATGGCTTAATAATCTCGAATTCAACTCAGCGTCAAAGATCTGGTAACTGTCACGGCCCTTTTCTTTCGCCCGGTAAAGGGCAGTTTCACTATTCTTGATCAAAACTTCGGGATCTTCTCCGTCATTAGGATAGATTGAAACACCGCTTGATGAGGTAATGTGGAAATCGACCTCTTCAACCGTAAAAGGAGTAATAAAAGCATCGGATGTTTTTCGTATAATCGTCATAACATCATCAACAGAGGCAATGTCGGAAAGCAGAACCATAAATTTGTCCCCGCTAAACCGCGTCAGGGTATCATCTTCACGATATACCTCAGCAAGCCTTTCCGCTATTTTCCTGAGCAGTTCATCTCCAATGACCTGGCCGTGCATGTCATTCAGGTATTTAAACTTATCCACCCCTACGCAGAGAACAGCGAATATCTTATCCTGGTTATTTTTAGTCTTTCTCAGCCGCCTGTCGATCTGTGTTTTAATCTTCTGAAGAAGCATCTTTTTATTCGGAAGCCCGGTTAAAGTATCGTAAAAGGTCAACCAGTGAACATGTTCTTCTGCTATTTTTCTTTTTGATATATCCTGGAAAAATCCCCTGATCTCTCCCTCTTCGGGAAATATCCGGGCAGAGATCTCGCACCACAGGGAGGAGGAATCTTTTCGTTTAAGCAGCACCTCGTGATTATGAACCTCTTTGTCCTCCTGTATCATTTCCAATAACTCTTCCCTGCCTTCGGGAGTGAAATAAAGATCTTCCATAGGGAGTTTTCCAATTATTTCTTCCGGTGTATACCCCAGAAGATTACATGCTCTATTATTTGCCTCAGTCAATATTCCATCGGAGAGGCGTGATGTAGCCATACCAACCATAGCGTTTTCATAAAGCTCTTTATATTTCTTCCTGTTCTCTGCCAGGTCACGCTGGTTTTTTGTATTCCGGTCCAGAGCATTTTTATTAATATTAAAAACCTGGTAGGATATTACACTCATGAAAATAAAAACCATTATATTGTCCAAAAAATAACCGGAAACTTCCAATGGGTTGAGATTTAATTCAATATTCGCTTTATACACGAATCCAATAAAAATCAGTATATTAGCAATATAATAGCCAATAATAGCAGCTTTTCTTTTCACGATAATGAGCGGAGTCATGGAGAGTATCCCGGCAATATAAATAATTGTGTCGAGCCGGGAAACTTTCGGTTTGCCCTCATCAAAAAAAAGAATAAACCAGACGGCCGTCAGCAGGGTGATTAATACCAGGTTGGCGGATATTTTATAATGCCCCTTTACGAGCAATACCAGGGCCGCAGCCATGATAAATAACAGAACTATGGGAGGGAGGAGCATCTGAATTGAGTTATGCTCTCCAATAATATAGGTAACAATAATAACAGGGATTATAATAAGAAGGACGCATATCAATGTAAAAAGAACCGCCGATTTCTGATTATCAATATAATCAGCGTCTTTGTACCTGGCCAAAAAACGTTTTCTTATTTTTTTGAGCATGCAAACCCCAAACCATGATATAATAAAAAAATCATTTTATTGTATCATGGATTAAAGAAATGTCAAGGGGGTTTTTTACAACATTTTCCGGATCTCTTCGTAAATCGCGGTCATATCGGCCCCGGTAATTCTGCCGCCGCCGAACCGGCAGGTGTGGATTCTGTCACGCAGACGGTCTATGGTTTTTCCGTGTTCTTCCGGTAAACCGCCCGAGTCTATCTTCTTTCTCGCCAGGTCAAGAGCCTTTTCAGCAGAAGACAAAAAGGCGCTGCTGTTTTCACCCTCAATAGCAGCCCGGATATCACTAAGATAATCTCCGCTTTCCGCTTCCGGGGGAGGAGCCTGTTCCTTCTCTTCTTTCTCCTTATTGCCGTCAACAACAAGGGAATACCGTTTCCGTTCCCAGAGAATAACAAAGACAACACCGCCAATAACGAGCAGCAGAATTATTACAATATACAGGGGATTAAAACTGACCTTTTCATCTTCCTGAACATCAAAACCTTTTCGAGGAGCCTGGCCGGACGCGTCCGTCACCTCAAAAGAAACAGGCTCCGTTTTTGCTGTTTCATATTTTCCCGATCCGGGATTAAAAAAACTGAGTTTAAAGGATCCCAGGGCAATCGTCCCCACCCGTTCCGGTATAACCGTATAAATAAATTTTTTCTCTCCCCCAAAATCTTTCCCTTCACCCCGGAGGCTGAGCTCTCCCTCTTCCGCCAGGACCTTTACGTCATCAATCTCGTTGAAAACAGGTTTGGAAAGCGTAACGATATTTCCTACCCCGGCAACAGTGACCGCTACTCTCTTCTCTTCAAACACATTTACCGGGTTGGAAGGATAGCTCACGCTGAGTGAAAAATGTCCAACATCGCCCTGAAAATCGGCTGGTTTATTCGCTTCCGGCAGCGGAAGAACCTCTACGGTATCGGTTGGAAAACTGACTCTCACCCGGTTAGAATTAAAAAAGCCGGATCCTCTTCCTTCAACCTCTACAATAACAGATCCTCCTCCAACGGTATGTTTACCCGCTTCAGCAGGTATTGATACAAAAGAAAAATAATGTTTTTTTACTTTCTCTTCAACTTTTCCTTCAACTTTCTCAGTAATGTTCTCCGGTTCCACAACCTCTTGATATTGTTTAATAACAAAGCCTTTTAGTTCCGGGTGCTTTTCCAATTGAAGCAGGTTGTAGGAACTTTCCACCGGAGAAACAATATAATAGCGCATTACTACCGGTTCACCGGCATACACCTTTTTCGTGGAAAGAGTAATACGCGGTTCCAACTCTATTTTTGGCCGGGAAGATCTTCTTCTTCTTTCTCCCGGGAACCCCGGAAATCCCCTGAATCCGCGCATTCCGGGAAACCCACGGGAGCGGGAAGGCATTCGGCTTGAGCCGCTTCCCGTTTTGCTTACGGTAAGGAATATTTTTGCGGTTTTCGCTTTCTCACCATTTATTTCAAAAACAAACGGTGATATTGTATATTTTCCCTTTTTCAAAGCAGTAACAGAATAGGTGAGCAGCAGTTCACTCCAGGCTTTTCCGTTTACCGATTTAAAAGAACTCTGTTTTCCGGAATAACTTATTTCAAGTCCCCGTACTTTTGGCATTGAAACCGGTTTTATACGAGTTGCAGACCCCGGTAATGTTATCCTGAGCGCGGTAGATTCCCCCACGCCTATTGTATCATAATCTATATTTGCCTCAAGCTCAAGGGCATACCCGGCCGCGCTGCTGAAAAACAACAGCAGCAATACCGCCGGAATAATTTTACCAGGCTTTTTCAATATACCGTCTATCATCGGAACTTCCTTTTCTCCTTCTAACAGGTTTGTTTTTTAGTGATTTCAATAAATTCTTTATTTGTTCCTTACTCATCTTTGCTCCGGCTTGCTGCTTTTTCCGGTTCTCTTGCTGTTTCTTTTTATTTTGCTGATTTTTCTTGTTTTGATCTTTATTTTGATCCTGCTTATTCTTTTTGTCATCCTTCTGCTGGTCTTTTTTGGGAGGAGGAGGAGCCAGGAGATATTCAATATTCTTTTTCGCCCGTTCGTAATTGGGATCAATTTTCAGGGCTTTGATATACGAATTAACTGCTTCTTTCTTTTTACCCAGCTTAAAATAAGAATTACCCATATTTAAGAATGCCTTTTTTTTGAACGTCCCGGTCGTTTGATTTTAAGGACTCCCGGTAATGATCAATAGCCCGTTCATAATTACCCTGCATATATTCGGCATCCCCTTTATTAAAAGAAAGCTTCCTCTTATCCTTTGTTCCCGGGGCGTATTCCTCGGCATTCTTATAATGCTTTTGCGCGTCTTCAAATTTTTTCTCATGAAACTTGCTGTTCCCGTCAGAAACCTCATCCCGGAAGGGATCAATCCAGGCTACGCAGGATATAAAGGTTATTATTATAATAA
This sequence comes from bacterium, assembly GCA_024224995.1. The sequence continues at coordinate 5,320 of JAAENB010001271.1, forward strand.
ATATCTTTTTCTTCATATTGTACACTCACTGTTTGGGTCCGGAGACTACTCCTTGCCGGATATATTACCCCGTTTATCCGCCAGGCTCTTTCTTATAACCGATAACCGATTACCTATTACCGATAACCGGTTACCCTCCCCCTTTCTTTCCGCTATCATTATTTCAACCGCCAGGAGAAGGAGTAATATCACCCCGAATATCTCAAATTGTTCTTTTTTTTCCCGTATTATCCTGGTGCCGTATTCATTTTTCTGCTGGTCTTCAATAATCTCAAAAATAAATTTTAATTCGCCCAGGTTGTCGGAAATATCCATGTATGCTCCGCTTGTGGCTCCGGCGAGATTTTTTAACCTGCCCACATCCTTTTTGGTCCGCACCAGTTTATCGCTCTTGTCTTTTAAATATATATCTTTTGATGATTCATCATCTTTTGTGGGAATATAATCGCCGCTCTCCCTGCCGACTCCCACAGTATAAATCGAGACATCAAGTTCCTTAAACTTTGGAATAGCCGCTTCTACCGCGCCCTCATGATCTTCTCCGTCCGTAATAAGGACCAGGAGTTTGGAAGTGAGCCGCTTTTTGGTAAACACATGATGCGCGCGCGCGAGCGCGCCGCCAATGTCGGTTCCCTGCTGCCGGATCGAATCGGGACCGGCCGCGTCAAGGAACATTTTAAAGGCTCCTATATCATTGGTGAGCGGGCACTGTAGAAAGGAATCTCCCGCGAAAAGAATAAGCCCTATCCTGTCGCCTTTTAATGATTCCGCGATATACCAGATTGCGGACTTTGCTTTTTCCAGCCTGCTCGGTTTTACATCCTGCGCCAGCATACTCCTGCTCACGTCAAGGGCAATCAATACATCAGATCCTTCACTGTGAACCTCACGTACCTTCTCCCCCCACTGGGGACGCAGCAGCACCAGAACCGAGAACACTATGGCAGCAATAGTCAATATGGCCTTTACCCGGGCTTTTTTTTCGGACCCCCTTACCAGGGTTTCCCTGAGCCCTGTTCCCCGGAGCAGCGCTTCCAGCATCCGCCTCTTCCAGAGAATATACAGCACAAAAAGGGCGCACACAATCACCCCAACCAGGATAATATAGACGCTATATTCATAATTCGCAAATCCAATCATATTTCTTTCCTAAAAAATTGTTATGGGATCTTCCTGAAAAATACCGACCGCAATATTATTTCACTAAAAAAGAGCCCCACTGCGATGAATAAAAAATACTCAAATTTATCATAAAACTCATGATAGATCCGGAGTTCCACTTCGCTCTTTTCCATCCTGTCTATATCTTTTATATTTTTCCATAAAACCCCCGCGGTTGTGGCATGAAAAAACTTGCCCCCCGTTAATTTGGAAATATTCTGCAATGTCTCAATATCAAGGTCGCTTTCCACAGGAATAGAAATTCCCAGGGGCCCTTTGGCCATATATCTTTTTTTCCCGATACCCACGGTATAGACCTTAATCTCTTGTTCGGCACAGGCTTTTGCCGCTGTTTCAGGATCTATGGTCCCGGAATTATTCGCGCCGTCCGTGAGCAACAGAACTATTTTGCTTTTGGTTTTGGACTCCATCATTCCGGCAGTTGCCAGGGCTACGGCATCTCCTATGGCGGTTCGCCGGTGATCTACTGTGGTAAAATCGATCTCATCAACAATGTCGTGAATCATCTGGTGCTCAATGGTAAGGGGGCACTGTAAATAGGCTTCCGATCCAAAAATAATCAGACCAATCCTGTCACTTTTTCGTTTTGATACAAAATCCTTGAGCACCTGCTTTGCCACGGTAAGCCGGTTCTTGGGCTCAAAATCCTCCTGCCCCATGGAACCCGACAGGTCCAGGGCAATCATAATGTCGATGCCCAGGTTCTTGACACTGGAGTAGTTAATACCCCGGCCCGGTCTTGAAAGCGCGAGTATGAGGAACAGGATACTGAGAAACCGCAGTATGGGCACTACCCGGTACGTGAGAACCCGAAGCGACTTCCGCTTGTTTACCACTTCCTCTGAGGAAATGGCAATGGCAGCGCCGCGTTTATGCAGTTTCCTGAAAAGGTACCACCCTAGCATTAAAAAATAGGGTATTAGTAAAAATAAAAATTTTGGATTATTAAACTCAATTTCAGCTATTGTCATTTATGTCACCCGGGATATCATCGGACAGATTTTTTGCCATTTTTTGCGTCTTCTCATAATTATCAAGCAGGATCTCTTCAGAGGGAGTAAACTCCGCGAACTTGGACAGATCCCAGAGCTGAAAACACCGGTCGATCTCTTCGGAGTAGCGCGTATAAATATCTCTACGAAGGACTTTTGTTAAAACCCGGTTTATCTCATGGGAAGTCATCTCCGTTGCATCAATAGAAAGTAATGCTGATAAATACCTTCGAAATATCATTGATATGCCAACAACGTACTCTTCGATTTTTCCTTCGGTAATAAGAGCCTCTCCTCCGAACTTTTCAATATCAGCGATAAACAACTCAATAGGCGGTATATATACAGGAGCATTTGCCCGCTCCTCTCTCTTTTTCTTTATGTAAAAATAGAGCAGAACACCCAGCAGGGTCAAAAGAATAGTTCCAATAACAATCCAGGCCACCCGGTAATAATTTCCCCCCAGGTCCAGGGGCGGCTCTATTGCCTGAAGCTGCGGTTCCTTTTCTTTACTAACCGGGGCTATCTCAACAACCGGAACTTCATACCCAACCTTTGTTTTTATTTTTTCCTTATCCTTTGAGTCTTCAGAGAGATCCTCTTCCAGTTCAAAAATATCTACTTCGGGAAGAGAATAGATCCCGGGACGGTAATAGGAGACAGACATAATAACAGTAATATATTTCAATGACTCATGGGAATTATCTTCTTTCTTAACGGAGTGAATAATATACAGGGGGACTTCTTTTCCCGGTTTTTCTTCGGGCTTTTCTTCTTCGTTTTTTTTCTCGAACAGGTTGGGGATTTCCGCAATGTCCGGATAGACCTCTCTTTTCACCGGCGGCAGTACTTCAATTTCACTGACCTTTTCCCCGGCAATGCTTACCCGGTACTCCAGGGGCTGCCCAATGGTCGCCTTTTTTGGCTCCACTATCGCCTTAATTGTAAGCGCTTCCGCGGCAGCCAAACCCGGAACTGCAACTATCAGCATTAATATTATCAAAAATCGTTTTCGCATCATACCCATATACTTCATGTTATTTCAAATCCACTCTTTATTTAATATCCCTACCGATCACCCGGCCCTCCGGTGTCTGAGCGGAGCCGAAGACCCGATTACCGTACTAACTTACTCCTGTTCCGCTTCTCAAAATACCTCAATATGGGCACATCAATGGGCTCAGCAGTACTGAGGTCAATAGAATGAAACCCCTGGAGCTCCGGAAATTTCCCTTTTTCCGGGATCGTGTCGGAGAGAAAAACCTTTCCTGTTTCAAGGTCTACAAATTCCGTAAGGCCAAAAAGCCTCATCTCTTTTTCAAGAGGATCCGATACCTGGACCGGGATAATATCGTGCCTTCTGCCCAGAAGCCGCAGCTTAAGGAGGTAATCTTCACGGTTTTTATCGATAAAATCCGAAATAAGAAATACCACGCTTCTTTTTTTCAGAACTCTGCGCAGGAAATCTACTCCCGCGGATATATCTGTTTTTGTGCTTTTCGGCTCGCACTTCATAATTTCATCTAAAGCCTTGAGAATAAACTTCCGCCCTTTTTTCGGTTTAATATACTGTTCTACCCGGTCACTGAAGAGCAATATGGATATGCTGTCATTATTCATCTGGGCCAGGTAAAGAAAAAGAGTGGCAACCTCCATAATGACATCCCATTTACTCCGGGCGCTGCCAAACTCCGTTGAACCGGACACATCAATCATGAGCACTACGGAGAGTTCACGCTCTTCTATATACTCTTTTACGTAGAGGTGATTCATCCTTGCGGAAACATTCCAGTCGACGCTCTTGATATCATCACCATACTGGTACTCCCGCACCGTATCAAATTCAAGCCCCATTCCTTTAAAAGCCGAATGATACTCCCCCACAAAAAGAGTATTAAGCTTCTTCCCCATGAGGAGCTTTATCTTTTTTAATAAATGTGATTCCTTTGATTCCATTATATCTTTTTTCCTCTTTCTTCCACCGATCACCTTCCCCTTACGGCACCTCAACGGAATCAAACAACATGGCTACTATATCGTCGGCGGTTTTGCCGTCTGCTTCCGCCTCGTATGAGAGAATTATCCGGTGACGGAGCACATCAGTACCAACTGCTTTTATATCATCGGGAGTTACAAAGCCTCTGCCGCGAATAAAAGCGATACACTTTGCTGTCTTCATCATGGCTATTGAAGCCCGGGGACTGGCCCCAAATTCAATATATTTTTTCAGTTCCTTCCGGGAAGGTGTCCGGGTCTCTCCCACTATTGAAACAATATAATCAATCAGTTTATCATCAATATAAATGGAATCAATTATCTCCGATTTTTTATCGATCTTTTCAGGGGTGAGTACCGCGTTCATCTTGTTCACATCAATCTCTTTAAAATTGGTAAGGATCTTGCGCTCTTCTTCATGGGTAGGATATTCAACCAGAACCTTCATAAGAAAACGGTCCAGCTGGGCTTCAGGCAGGGGATAGGTTCCTTCCTGTTCTATGGGGTTTTCTGTTGCCAGTACCATAAAATTATCCGACAGTTCAAAGGTCTCATCTCCAATGGTTACCATTTTTTCTTCCATTGCCTGGAGCAGCGCGGACTGCACCTTGGCTGGCGCGCGGTTTATTTCATCTGCCAGTAAAATATTCGTAAAAACAGGGCCTTTCCTGGTAAAAAAATCAAGCTCCTTTGGATTATATATCCTGGTTCCTATAAGGTCAGCGGGCAAGAGGTCAGGGGTAAACTGGACTCTGCTGAATCCTGTTTCTATTGACCGTGAAAAAGCCCGAACTGCCAGGGTTTTGGCAAGTCCCGGAAGCCCTTCCACTAAAATATGCCCTCTGGAAATATAGCTTATGAGTATCCTCTCTACCAGGTATTCCTGGCCAATAATAACTTTTGCTATTTCCGATTTTATTTCTTCAACAAAGCCGTTCTCAGCTTTGACCTTTTCGGTCAGCTTTTCTATTTCAGCGTAATCCATAAGAAAACTCCATTTTTGATTCTGTTATTTCAATGATTGTATAATTTGTAGTTATTTTTGAATACTTCCATTTTAATTTCTATCAATTCGGCACAATTTTGTCCAGTAGAAATTTATTAATGCCCTAAAGATAGTCTTATTAGTAGCCACTTTTCCGGTTTTGTTACAATTTTTAAAATTTTTTAATGAGACTTTCTTCTTTCAATCAAATAAGACTTAACATTCATGTAGCCATAAATTCCGTGTTAATTACTTGACAATATATTCATTTATGCTCTAATTTCAAACGATTATATTATAATGAAGAAAAAAAAAGTAATAGTTATATGCTCTCACCTGCTGCGCGACAGGAGTTACCGCAAAGATCCCGACCCGTTGCAACCAATGGCCGGACTTCATATCGCTTCCTGTATTGACCGGGAAAAATATGCCGTAACCCTGTATCATGAAATAAGTCATGGCCCCTATGATACTGCCAACATTAAAAATTATGATCTTGTTTTTCTTTCGGGAATACAAAAAGACTTCGACCGGATGAGACAATTATCCTATTATTTCAAACAAACAGGAGCTATTATTGCCGCAGGGGGAAGCATATGCACCCTTTTCCCTGAATTCGCAGCTAATTTTTTTGATATTGTCTGTTCAGGAGGAGTTGACGGCGTTTCCGAAATACTAAAAGATTATGAAAATAATTCATTAAAACAAATTTATTATTCTCCGCAGCATGAAATAAGTGATTATACTCTTGACCATAGTATTCTCAACAAAAACGGGATTAATATTCCCGCTCATCTCATAGAAGCCTCACGAGGCTGCAACTATAGCTGCGGATTTTGTACAATTCCAGCTGAAAAAGCCAGGCATACTCCCTACAAAATCGAAACAATAATCGATGCGGTAAAAGATTCGGTTAAATACACCCCGTTTTTCAGTTTAAAAAAAATCTACCCGGCAATTTACTTCATTGACAATCATTTTACAGTAGACAGAGTCCATACGGAAACCATATGCACCTATCTTAAAAACGAAAAAAAGATAAAAGGCTGGGGGGCCCTGGTATCCCAGGATATTCTTTCGGACAGAGAACTAATCCGGCTTTTGAAAAGTTCAAAATGTGAAACACTCTTTATTGGACTTGAATCTATTGACATTAATTTCTTAATAAAAAACAATAAAAAACAGAACCTGAAAAATGTTTCACAAATAATAGATGATATTTTGTATGCCCAGGAACAGGGGATAATAATAAATTATGGGTATTTATTCGATCCGCGCATATCGCCGGTCACTGATATGAAAAATCAAATAAAGACACTTCTCAATACCCAGCTGTTGACCTTTCCTTCTTTTTTCAGTTTTGTTTCCCCCCTGTTAGGCACAAAAATCTTCTGGGAAAGCGTTAGAAAAAAAGAGCTGCTGCCCAACCTGCGGTTAAGAGATCTTGACGGCTGTACACTGGCATACAATAACCACAACGACAATAAAGAATCAACAAGCGCTTTCGCGGAACTCATCTTCGCGAAGCCCAACGTTTTTATAAAAAGGCGTTTCATGTTAATAAAAACGATTAAATATATAATCAATTTTAAAATAAAACATCCAATAAAATGGTATGTTGTTTTCCTGACGAACTTCAGGGCATACCGCTTATTTAGAACCGGACGCAAGGCGCCCGCCAGGAATTATATTGGCGGAGATGATATATTAGACCCTCAGTATAATCTCTATCCGGCTACCATCTCCCGGGAAGACCTGGAACGCTATTTTAAACCAATTCAGGTTACCAATGAAAAGGGAGATCTCGCGTCATGGCTGGAATACTATTCCCCCTACGCCACATCAACTACAAGCAGGGTTACATCATCACTGAGAGAATTGGAACCGGCAAATTCTATTAAATCCTGAATAAGTTTTGCGGTAAAGTCTTCAGGGGAGAATTCCGCGTGTTCCGTTATAAAGGTCGTAAACCTGTCCAGTCCAAATACTTCCCTGCTGCGATTTTCACATTCAACAACTCCATCCGTATACAGTATAATGCGGTCACCATGCTCAAGAACGATCTCTTTTTCTTCAACTACCAGGTCTTTAAATACGCCGAGCAGGGCTCCTTTTGTTTTAAGCACTAACAGCGCTGACTCACCCGGCCGGTAAACAAAAACCGGCTCATGTCCGGCTGAACAGTATCTCAACGTTCTTGTATCTTTTTCAATTAAGCATAAAAAGGCGGTTACAAAGTTGCACTCAACAGTATATTTTAAAATTTCTTTATTCAATTTTAATAATGTTTCCGATACTGAATCCAGTCTCGTTATATTGCTCTCCAGTAAAATCTTTGTGAGGATAGCAAGAAAAGCACCGGTAATTCCGTGACCTGAAACATCGGCAATAAAAAAACCGAGTGAATTTTCATCTTCAAAACAATCATAAAAATCTCCGCCAATCTTATCCATTGGCCGGTATTCTGCGGAATAATTGACCATGGAATTATTAAAGACCTGTTCGGGCAACAGGTTTGCCTGGAGAAGCCGGGCTCGCTCCAGGTCTCTTTCGACTTCTTTATTCCTATCCGATATTATTCGCTGGTAATCATAAATCTTAATAAGAGAAGTTATCCGTGTCATCAGTTCCCTGGTATTAAAAGGCTTGGATAAATATTCATCCGCCCCGGCTTCCAGCCCGTCGAGCCGTACGTCATCCGATGCTTTGGCAGTTAGAATAATCACCGGTATACGGCAGGTCTTTTCATCATTTTTTAAGGCTTGCAGCAACTGGTTCCCATCCATCTTCGGCATCATAATATCCGATATGATTAAATCGGGTATATATTCCCGCGCATGTTCAACCCCTTCAACCCCATTCTCCGCTTCATATATTTCGTACATCCCATGAAGTATTTCCCTGATGAATCCCCGCATATCCTTATTGTCTTCAACAATCAGAATTTTCTTCCTCGCGTCCCCGGTCTCCCTATTCTCCCATTTATCAATCTCATTTTCTCCCGCCTTTTCTCCCGCTATATCATCAACATCACTCATATAGACCGCCCGCCTTTCAGCTGCGGTTTGATATTCAAGAGCAGTATCATATTCAATAGTACGATTATTTTCAGTTATTGTAATTGGCAAGAGTACGGTAAACAGTGTCCCCTGTCCCTCTTCGCTCTCCACCCTGATTTCCCCATTGTGAAGATCAACATACTCCTTTACCAGCGACAGGCCAATCCCCGTCCCCTCCTGTTCCCGCGTTGATGAACCGTCTACCTGGTAAAAACGATCAAAAACATGCTCCATTTTTTCCCTCGGTATTCCAATCCCCGTATCGCAGACCGATACTATTATTTCTTTATCATTTTTATTCACACTTACGGCAACCTTCCCATTCTCATTAGTAAACTTTACAGCGTTCGATAAAAGATTATAAAAAATTTTTTCAATTTTCTCCCGGTCGAAATTGGCTATAAAGTTCTCTGTTTCAAAAACTGCCGCATATTCTATTTTTTTATTATAGGTTATTGATTCAAATGACGCGATGATATTTCTAAGAATTTCAATTATATCAACAGGCTTGCTGTCCAGTTTCATTTCATTGCCATCGAACTTTGAAAGATCAAGCAGCTGGTTTATAAGCCGTAAAAGCCTCCTGGCATTACTCAGTATAATAATATGCTTTTTATGAAAATCTTCAGGAGATGGCAGCGGTTCTGCCAGGACATTTTCTATATAACCGATAATAATCGTCAATGGCGTTCGTAATTCATGGGTAACATTCTGAAAAAACACGTTTTTGAAATGATCCATTTCCTTCAACTTTTGATTACTCTTTTCCACTTCTTTTTTAGCATTTTCGGCCTCCGCTGTTCTATGCTGTAAATCATGCGTTTTAATATCCACCTCCTTCATTAAATTTTCGGACAAATGTTCCGCCGTTCTAAAAGCATGAGAGAAGCGTGTGGAAAGAGCCGTTGACTGGGCAAAAATAACAAAAAGAAATCCTAAATGGCCATATATTTGATTATGAATAATCGTTAATGATACTAAAATATCATTCAGGACCGCGATAAAAGTAACGGCAACCGCGAGTAAAATAAGAGATGCCCCCATTTTTTTTCGTTTGGCTGCTATAATGAGCGCCACAATTATCCATAGTATTAATAAGCTCATAATAATTTCATACACAACCAAAAATTGTGAAAATATTCTAACAGGAGTTATAATAATAATTAATGAGCATAGTACACCCAGTACCTGAAAAAAACGGACTATTCTCTTTGAAAACTCATCGGGAAAAAGTTCCGAATAAAAAGTTGAAGCAAAAACATATAACAGGGTAATGGGCAAAAAACATAATTTCATTTGAATATCAAACATTTCCGGATGGGGGAAACTTTTTGTAACCAGATGAGTATCATAGACAACGCGAAGCAAGGCGGCAAAACAAAAAAATACAAAATATAAACTCGCTTTATCGGCCGGGCGGCCAATCCAGAGGGCCAGATGATATAATATCATCATGAGCATTATTCCCAAAAAAATAAAATCAGCCATATCCTTGTTCCAGGCATACGACACCAGCTGCTTGTACAGGCCAAGCCGGGGAGTTTTATGGGGACCGCCCAGAATATAGTTATAATTAGAAATCTTTGCCGCGATCACTATTTCTTCGGAATTATTATTTTGAGAAGATACGGAAAGAGGCTGAACTTGTTTGAGCATCTGAGGCCGTTCCTCATTATTCGACGAGTAAACGACTCCACTGTTCATAAATACAGCATTGTTGATATACATAGTATAGGCAGATAAAAAAAAATTCAAATAGAGGGCTAAATGCGGCAGAGTATCTTTTTTCATTTCCGGATTCAATCGAATCTTAAGACGCAGCCAGCCATAACCATATGGAGTTCCTGTTTTATGATGCCAGCTGCCGGGAACGGAAAGAACATCCCATTTCGAATCATCGCAGGCAATTGAAGAAAACTCTTCACGATCTTCCATCCATTTAAATTTCCAATCCCCTTTCAAGTCCACAGGACCATCCCGGTGAAAATCCCAATCCCGCAAATCCAATATCCCGTCTTTCACTACGGGTTGATCTTTTTTGGCTCTGTCTCCGGCACAGGATATACACAACAACAGCAAAAGCGGGAAAAGAAGGAAAACCTGCTTCAACAGGCGGGATATCTTCAAAACCATTGCCCCTTACTTCTTTAATCTGCCTATTTTTTCCAGGCTTGGAGATGCCTCTAAATCATGAGGACTTATGGCGTTAGGCACGCTGTAATAATCCCCATCTTTTATTTCTGCCTCTTTCGGCCGGGGCCAGATGTCTAACAATCTCTCCATTGATTCTTTGACCGTTTCTACCTCTTCGGAAGTTTTTTCCACTAAAGCCGTATTGGTCACTATTTCTCTTACCTGTTGATGAAAGGGAAGACGTTCTATTACGATCGCATATTTGTTATCCGGCGCTGCTTCAAGATAACACCTGCTTACAAATTCCGAACAGGCCATCCGATCCTTATCGAGAAGAATATTATCTTCAATATGTTTCACCAGGTTATCCATAAATAACCGTAAAAAAAACGCAGGCAATTTCCCCATTTTTATCTTTCTGGATAGCGCCAGAATTATACCAAGAATGGCGTGATCATAGGCATAATCGGGATGCTCCGTGACATATTTATCTGCAGCCTTTTGTATCAATCCGGGCTCCTCAATACCCTTTTTAAACCGGTATACATCAATATAGTCCTCTTTTTCGAGCAAATCTTCCAATTGTTGTTCCAATACGCCATTTAATTCTTTTGGATAGCCGAGAATTGTATCCAATATCCAGGTATTAAACTCCCTAATAGATTCCTCATTATGCATCCATTCAGGGATCTCCTCAATATCAGAAATTATTTCGAATAATTTTTCTCCCAGAGCATCATTTGTTTTCTCATCAGGACTATGAAAACCGGTTGAATGGACAATTTTTCCATCTCCATAATATAGTACCGCGTGACTGTAATCACCTCCGTCAATTTTCATAATAAAATCAGCCAGCTTTCCAGGCGACTTGCACAATAAAATGTCAGTGTTTTTTAAATCTTTTATGTCAATATTCCCGTTAGTCATAACAAACCTCAATAGTACCGGATTTCCATATTTTAAAGATTCTCTACTCCTATCAATAGTTTCAATATAGAGCAAGTACTTTTTTAAACAGTAGAATGTTCAGGCTTAAATAAAGCCCGTTTCGGAAAATATCTATTGACAATTTATAATTATCAATTTTACTAAATTCCAATGTAAATATCCGGCCTTGCTTCACATTGAGAGGGGATTGATAACGGGCATCGGAAAAATAATCCATAAACTAAAGGAGCAATCCCATGAAACCTAAATACGTAAGCATTCTTCTGGCTGCCGTAATCCTGGCTACAGGATGCAGCACTATCAGCAAAAGACTCAAGCCATCCGCCCCGCAGATTACCTTTAAATCGGCCGCGGTTAACCCGGCTGGGGCCGACGCGGTTCAAATCGATTACACATTTATTCTCAAAAACAAGATCGGTTTTCCTGTTAAGGCATCCAATTTACAGTATACCATATATGCCGAAGGCAGTAAAATCAGAAGCTTTAACAGTACCACCAATATCGATCTTAACGCGAATCAAACAAAAGAGGTTGTTTTAAGCGAAAAGATCAGGTATTCCGATTTAAACCTGAACCTTAACGAGCTGTTCGAGAAAAAATCAATTTCCGTTAAGCTGGCCGGGAAAACCAGGTATACCATTGGGTATTTAAAAAACGTTAAACTCCCAATTGAACAGGAGGTTACGGTTCCCATTTCCGGTGTTGCTGCCATTCCGCTTCCGGCTATGCCCGAGATCAAGGTTGCCGGTATTGCCGCAAAGAGCATAGACTTCCTTGGTGCCAACCTGGATATCACCCTTGAAGTTACCAACAAAGAATCATTACCGCTTTCAATGTCGGAAATTATTTATTTCATTGAGCTCAACGGCAAAAAGGTCTCTGAGGCGAATGATCAAAAGATCGTAATAGTAAAGGGGAACTCGTCGGAAAAAATAACCGTTAACCAGCGGGTAAATTTTCTCCCTCTTGCCGCAAGCATGCCGTCCATAATTAAAAAAGGATCAATTGATGTTAATCTTTCCGGCGAAGCCACCCTGGGCGCGGGTTACCTGGGAAAGGTCACCCTTCCCTTTAGCGAAAAGAGCACTCTTGGCGTTCCCACCTTTCCTTCGATAAAGCTTAAAGGCGCCAGGCTGGCGGGTCTCGATATTGAAGGCATGAATGTAGACTTTATTTTTGAGCTTACGAACACTTCTTCAAGCGACTTCTTCTTCGCCGATCTTCAGTACAAAATCATCGCCAATGGCAGAGAAGTCATTGACGGTTCAAACACCGATAAAATTGAAGTAAAAGCAAACTCAACGGGCGAGGTTATTATCAGCAACCGGATTCCCTTTGTTGATGCCATAGACAGCCTCATGGATATATTTCAAAAGAATATGATTGATATCAAAGTAGACGGGAGCGTGGGTAATTTTATGGGCTCCTTTAGTGACGTAAAACTTTCCCTTTCGGGAGAGAATAAATTTATGATGCCCAAGCTGCCGTCGCTGAAGTTTAGAGATTTAAAATTCCAATCCGCGAACTTTAACCCTTTTAATCCCAGGGCCACGTTCCTGGTTCGTTTTGACGTTTCCAATCCCAACCCCTTTCCGGTCTCTATTAACGAGATCGATTACACATTTACCGCTGAAGGAAGAGAGCTTGTGGATGGAAACAGCAACTATATTTATATTGGAGGCGGAGCCAACGAGACTATTTCAATTCCCGTAAGCTTGCGAGGCAGGGAAATTTTTAAATTCGTTCCAAAGCTAAAAAAATTCCCTAATATAAGCTACCAGTTCGAGGGAAAAATTAACCTGGAAATCTCCGGACAGGGAATAAATCTCCCCTTCCGTTTTCCAAAATAGATCCGGTCCTGTACCAGTACGGACACGGCGCGCCCGTACTGGTATTTACCTTGACAATCCCGGAAATATACCTTACTATCACAATAACAATATCAAATTATTCAGGATTTAAGCAGTGAACGCTCAAAATAATACAGGCTCAAAGCCGGTAATTAAATTAAAAGACTTTTCCAGTGCCAACACCGATTCTTTACGGATTTTTTCCAATACCCAAAAAGCAGTGGAGAATCTCAATATCTATGCTGCTGATTTTTTTGAAAGTATTGCCATACTTTCGGAAAACCGTGAAAAATCCTTAAAAAAAAATGACCATGCAAAGGCCGAAGAAATAACAGAAAATATTCTTTTTGTGGAAACAAAAATAAAAGAAGTAACAGAGTCAATGCAGAAAATCGCCGCAGAGATGCCTTTTTTGGTGGAATTTGAATATATTTGATTCGGCTTTATGAAAACCAAAAATATAAATAAAAAGTTCACCCGGTTGAAGAACCACTTCCTTCTTCCCCGGTTCCTGCGTGAAATGAGACGGCTCAAAATAGGCGGGCTTTCGGGCGGCAATACAGTTAAACTCATTGCCGACGGCGACGAATTTTTTGACCGGATCCTCAAAGCTATCTCGCAAGCAAAAAAAAGCATTAATTTAGAGACGTATATATTTAACAGTGACCATGTTGGCTGGGCTGTTGCGGAAAAGCTGGCAGAAAGCGCGAAGCGGGGCATTGAGGTCAATGTTATTTATGACTCCTTCGGCAGTATCACTACCTCATCAAAGCTCTTTTCTTTCTTAAGGGAATCGGGCGTGGAGGTTATTGAATATCACCCTTTTGTTCCCTGGAAACGCTACTGGAATATTACCTTCCGTGATCACCGGAAAATCCTGGTTGTAGACGGTGAGATTGGCTTTGTAGGAGGGATCAACATTGGCAAGGAATACGCCGGAAGGGCCTTTAAGGGTGATAACTGGCGTGATACACATCTCCAAATTGAAGGCAGGGCTGTGCGGGATATACAGTTCTTTTTTATTGAAAACTGGTACCGTCATGGCGGTGCCATTCTTGACAATGATTATCATTTCCCCGAGCTTCGCAAAAAAGGGAAAAAAATCCTTATGGTTCTTTCTTCCAAGTCGAGGAAAAAAATCAAACCCGTGCAGGAGTCTTATATTTCCGCCATAAATAATGCCCGGTACAGTATTTCTATCACCAATGCTTATTTTATTCCCGATGCCAGGATTTACCGTGCCCTGGTCCGGGCCGCTTCCAGGGGCGTCAATGTTTCCCTCATCCTCCCCGGCAAGTCCGATATTCCGCCGGTTAAATACGCCAGCCGCTATTTATACAAACGCTATTTAAAACACGGGATCAGGGTCTTTGAATATTCCAGGTCCATTCTCCACGCGAAAACCGCTGTTATTGACGGGATATGGTCCACTGTAGGCTCTTCCAACCTGGACAGGATCAGTTTCCGGAAAAATCTGGAGATCAATGTGGTGGTCCTTGACCAGGAATTCGGTTTAAAAATGGAGTCCCTGTTTGTGAAAGATCTGAAAAAAAGCGCTGAAATTACCCTGGATATTTTTCAGAAACGCTTGTTTATTGAATTTATGCTGGAATGGTTGTGCTATAGATTCCGGAATTTGCTTTAGTTTCGAAACCGCTGCCGGTTATGAAAAATCGTATTTTGCAGAGGCCGTAAGGACAAAAGTAATTGCTCCAAACAATTCTTCCAATTCATCAATTACCATGCGGGTTTTGTGCCTGGTAAAAACATCAGCACGAAGACTTCCAAATTGCCAGAGTTCTCCATCAGTTACTATGCCATACACAGTAATGGATTGATTTTCATTAAGCCTTTGTGCCGCAACGAGTTCGGCAAGACATTGCCCCCACCCTTCATTAAAATTATTCTGTTTCGCTTCCACAATCATAATAAGAGGGTGACCCAAAACAGTTTTTCCTAATTCCGATTTGGTAGAAAAGATATAATCGGGAGTTCCATTAAGTTTCTGATCATATGAAAGCGATTTATGACTCCATAACGCGTATTTTTCTACAAATTGTTTATAGACTTCACGCAAAACAGGGTAAATGACATTTTCACAACGTGATGCTTCGGAAGAAAAAACATCAATATTCTGTCGATTAAATTCCAATTCCTCTAAAAAGAACGGTGGAAGTGAGATTTTACTGTACTCAATAAAATTTTCTTCAAGATATTTAATATTATAGGCTTTTTGGACATCGGCAATCGTTTTAAAGTCAGTAAATGCCATTCTTCATCAGCTCCTTTATATACTCATAAGAACACAACAAAAAATTTCTCAATAAAATTCCCGGAAATCAAGCATTTTTTATGACGTACAACAAAAAAAGGTCCCCTGTCATTGACTCCTATAAAGAGCTCTGAGGTCACAACCCACGAAAAAACGGCTTTTTTTGAAAAAAATTCAATTTTAGCCCAAAAAAGGCAAAAAAAATTTAGTGAAAAGGCCTTCCCATTCGTCCTATTAATAAGGGCCTAAAAAATATTTCAAATTAATAAAAGGGAGGACGAATATGCCTAATAAAAAGCGAGAAACCGGGGTTGGCTTGACCCATCATATCTGGACGCGGTGTCGGCAGTGGAAAAATTTACTAAAAGATAACAAGTATAAGCACCTTATTGTGAAAATTATGCAAGACGCGCAGGTGAAATTCGACTTTGAATTGAACGCGTTCATATTAATGTCGAACCACGCACACTGGGTAATAACAACAGTGAATGAGCACGACACAATTCCGCGGATAATGCAGTATATTAAGATGCGAATTGCCCGAAACTGGAATATCATGAATAATGAAATTGGCGTTTTTTGGAATGAGCGTTATGGATCAAGGATTGTTCCCGATAGCCAGGTTTCGGAATTCGATCTTAACTGGCTCATCTGGTATGTTGCCTATAACCCGGTTAAAAAAGACATAAAAGAGAACGTTCAGCGACAAAGAATCAACTCTAAGAAAAGAGTGATAATGATGGACCCCAGAAATTTTGAATTCAGCAGCATCAAAGCCTATCTCGATGATGACTATGAATCTCCCGTCGAGATTACTCTTCATCCCCTGTTCCTGGGACTGGGTAAAACCCCCGAAGAACGAAGAGAAGAGTTTTTACACTTCGAAGCGCTGTACATAGAAAAATTATACAGCACATACAAAGCGCTTCTTTTATAGATCTTTTCTCACGAGCGGTTTAAATTTTCCAAATAGAACCTTTTTTTAAAGCGAGCCTTAAGCCCGCCCGGCATTGCTTTGCCCTTACGGGATAATTATTCCCCGGATTGTGTCTCTTGAGCTTCTTTTTGTATGGAAATTTATTTATTTACCGGGTATTTTTGGTGTTTGTTCCTGAGGTTGTGCTGTTTCCGGACTTCGTTGACCTGAAACCGCTCCTTCGGGGGGTAAAACCTCAGAGCTCTTTTAAAGAGCTCTGAGGCGGTGACTACGGAGGGTACGGCCTCAGAACTCTTTATAGGAGCTAGTATCCCATATCGTTCAGCTCTTCAACTATATCAATATAAAAACCTTTGGCGTCAAAGCCGGGAGTAACACCAGAGGGCTGGTTAATAATCTTGATGTGGTCAACGCCGTTGCCCCACCAGGAACCGGTGAGGATACCTCTAAAATCCCCCCATTTGGCTGAATAGACCGAAACGCATCCGTCGTTAGCGCCTTCATTCAATCCAATGGCGGGCCAGAGAAAAGATGCCCAGGAATTACCGGCAGAGATATATTTTATTTTCCCTGCCCAGCTCTGATAATACACACCGGCGATATCGGGAGTCGCGGGATTGAATACATTTTCCATGTATTCAGTTTGCATCTCATAACAATTTTCAGCGCTGTTTGGGTTGTCATCACCAACGATATTACCATAAATAAAATCGAGAACATTACCAAAGATCTCCTCTCCTCTGTCACTTAAAAGGTTCACAACAATATCGGGCCCGGAGCTTCCCCGGTGAGGGCTGTCAAGACTGGTAAGACTGGCAACATGGTCTCCAAAGTTATTTTCATTATTTTTATTGGTAAGATTGGTAATGGCGTATCGAGAGTAAATTCCCCCGTGAGAATGACCAATGATATTGACTTTTGACTTATTAGTAATGGCAAGAATTTCAAGTACCTGCTTTCGGAATTCAATGGCTTTGTTCATGGTATTGTCCATACAATTAACCGTAGTTACATAAACAACAGCTCCTTCATCTTCCAGAGCTTCTTCTATTCCATAGAAATAATTCAGAAACCCATACATCCCTTCATTCGCGGCAAACCCGTGTGCCAGAACAACCGGGTAATTGGTGCTGCACTTCTCATCTGCGGCCAAAAGTCCTGTTTGAATAAATAAAACCAGTAATGAAAAAAGAAATATTTTTGTAAATGATCTCATGATACTCCCCTTGATTATTTTTTTTATTTGTTACAAGTTAAATGAATGTTTATTTATGTCAAACAAAAAAACCAACCAGACGGTTTTAAGCAAAGGTGTGACCTCAGAGCTCTTTATAGGAGCCCACAGAAAGAAATCTCCACCTCAGAGCTCCCTATAAGAGCACAAAAAAAGGGCGTCCTTCCCTCTGGATGGACGCCCTTTTTTCTATTATTATCTTATCTGTTTATATATTCTATCGGTTTAGTATCCCATATCTTTCAGTCCATCTACAATATCCACATAGAAACCTTTTGCGTCAAAACCGGGAGTAATGCCGAATGGCTGGTTAATTATCCTGATGTGGTCAACTCCGTTAGACCACCAGGAACCGGTTACCTCGCCTCTATAATTTCCCCATTTGGATGAATATACCGAAACACATCCGTCATTCGCGCCTTCGCGAAGTCCAATGGCTGCCCAGAGAACAGCGGCCCAGGCATTGCTTACGGAGATATATTTTATCTTTCCTGCCCAGCTTTGATAATAAACACCAGGTACATCCGGGGTTGCGGGATTAAATATTTTTTGCATATACTCGGTTTGCATGTCATAACAGTTTTGCGTGCCGTTTGGATTGTTATCGCCAACTATATTTCCGTATATAAAATCAACAACACTTCCCAGGATCTTCTCACCTGTTTCTCCGCCGCAGAGTTCCACAACAATGTCCGGTCCGGAACTTCCCTGGTGAGGGGCATCAAGCGTTGAGAGACTGGCTACATGATCTCCAAAGTTACTTTCATCATTCTTATTGGTGAGATTAGTGATGGCGTACCGGGCGTAAACACCGCCGTGTGAATGGCCAATGATATTGACTTTTGACTTATTGGTAATGGCCAGTATCTCAAGTACCTGTCTTCGGAATTCCACCCCTTTATTTGCTGTACTATCCATGCAGTTTACTGTAGTTGTATATACTGAAGCTCCTTCATCTTCAAGCGCTTCCTCTATTCCATAAAAGTAATCCAGAAATCCAAACATCCCTTCATTAGCAGCAAATCCGTGTGCTAAAACTACCGGGTACTTTGTATCACATTTATCCTCATTTTTACTGCCTCCGGCAAATAAACTTGTTTGAATAAATAAAACCAGTAATGAAAGAATAAAAAATCTCATAGTGTTCCCCCTGAGTATTTTAGTAGTTTTTAAACTTAAAAAGATGTGGGGCAAAAGACACTTATACAGCATCGACAACTTTTTAGTTTTTCTAGTTTGTTAAGCGCCTAAAAAAAACCAACTGGACGGGCACCAACCAACTAGACGGTTTTAATATAGCCATATTATTACTAACCGTCTGGTCAAAAACAGGTGAAATTGAAATTGTCCTTTATTTTTTGGGGAGTATGCAGGAAAACACCTAACATTATTAGACGTTTTTTGAAATGTGTTTATTTTTTTAAAATGAGGTGCAGGTCACTTCCTCCCACCCCATTCATCATACTGCTTTTGAAGCGCTGCCAATTCCGCTTCCAGTGCGTCCATTCTCTGTTCCAGTGACTGTACCCGCTCATTTTCCGGGGCCGCTTCTCCGCTTCCCGCCTCTAGCTCCGCTGCATCTATCTCCCCGCACAGAAGATGACCATACCGGCGTTCCTTATGCCCGGTTATGCGCGGCAGTTTTACTACATACGGCCCTTCCGGGTTTTGCATTAGTCCTTCCAGGACGGTTTCCACCTCCTCAAGGCTTGCAAACTGATGCAGCCTGTCGGACCGGTTCTTTATCTCTCCCAGGGTCTGGGGGCCCCGTACCAGGAGCAGGCATATTGCTGCCATTTCGGGCGGGCTAAACTTAAATACCGTTTCCATATCGTGCTTATACCGCTGTGTTCTGCTGCCCGATGTCATAACCTGCCACAACAGCTTCTTCTCTCGAAGAGTTGCCAGGGCTTGCTCTATCTCCTGCTCCTCACAGTTCATTACCGGGCTCCGGTTCGATTTCTGGTTGCAGGCATTTGCCAGAGCATTCAGGGTAAGAGGATAATATTCAGGCGTGGTTTTTTCTTTTTCTATTAGCGAGCCAAGAACTCGTGCTTCTATTGGGGTTAAGGTTATTTCCATAGTATTCTCCCATTGATTTTGGCTATTGTAAACAAAAGATTCAAAAAAATCAAGTATTTCTTGAGAGTGCTGACCCTGCGAAGCAGGGAAAAAATAGGTCAGAAACTGTGTTGATACCGGGATCTATTTTGCGAAGATGCTCCGGCCAGGGTTTGGTTCTGAGAGACGTTGCAGTGCAACGCCTTTACTGGCTGGTTTCAGGCCAGGGTTATGGAGATTCCGGGAAGGTGTAGCTACCCCTGCGAGGGGGGCGATACCTGTAG
>JAAENB010001272.1 GCA_024224995.1 bacterium
AACAAGGCCCGTATTATTGATCTTTCCCACCAGGGAGAATATCTTTGTTCCTTTGCTGTTTTCTGTGCCGATTCCCTGGTACCATTTTGCCCCTTTGTCAATTATAAGAGGAACATTGGCCCAGGTTTCCACATTGTTCAGTGTGGTAGGTTTGTCGTAAAGCCCCTTGTCGGTTGCATGGACATATTTTGCCCTTGGCTCCCCGGAACGGCCTTCAATGGAAGCAAACAGGGCAGATGATTCACCGCAGACAAACGCTCCGCCGCCGCGGTTGATTGTGATGTCAAAACTGAAATCAGTTCCCAGAATATTTTCTCCCAGGAGTCCCATTTCACGCGCTTTTTCAATAGCAAGGGTTATATTGGTGACAGCAAGCGGATACTCATTGCGGACATAAATATATCCCTGGCTCGAGCCGATGGCATAAGCACCTATAATCATACCTTCAAGGACAGAATGCGGGTTTCCTTCCAAAAGGCTCCGATCCATGTATGCCCCGGGATCCCCTTCGTCAGCATTGCATATGACATACTTGGGATTCCCTTCTGCCTTGCGCGTGGAATCCCATTTCCATCCTGCCGGAAATCCGCCCCCGCCCCGGCCCCGGAGATTACCCTGTATTACTTCGTCAACAACTGCCTGGGGTTCCATTGTTCCCAATGCTTTGGCAAGAGCAGTGTAGCCGCCGATTCCCAGGTAGTCTTCCAGGCTTGTAGGCTCTATATGGCCGTTCATGCCAAAGACAAGACGCATCTG
>JAAENB010001273.1 GCA_024224995.1 bacterium
AGTCCGGTGAGGGAATAGAGGGGTAAAACACCGCGTACGCGTACCGAATCTCCTCGCAGGGGCCGCACTCCTTCCCGGAATCTCCATAGCCCTGGCCTGAAACCAGCCAGTAAAGGCGTTGCACTGCAACGTCTCTCAGAACCAAGCCCCTGCCAGGAGCATCTTCGCAAAATAGACCCGGTGTCGACACAGTTTCTTCCGTATTTTTTCCCCGCTACGCAGGGCTCGCTGCTCTCAAGAAAAAAAAACTTTTACAGTATATCTTTTAGATCAATTACAAGTTCTTTGAAGATCCCCACCTTTATTTCGTCATCAAAAGAGTACATCTCAGGAGCGCCATATTTCCCCTTTTTATCCGATTTAAAAACCTCAATGATTTTTTCATCAGGATGAATTATCCAGTATTCTTTCACCCCATGTTTCTGATAAAGAAAAAACTTTTCCTTCACGTCTTTTGAAGCAGTACTGGGCGATAAAATTTCAATAACCAGGTCCGGTGCCCCTCGGCATCCTTTATCATCAAGCTTCTTCTTATCACAAATAACGGAAATATCCGGCTGAACAACAGTTAATACCCGGTCGTCTTTTTCCTTTCCTTCGGGAAAACGGACATCGAAAGGAGCCGCATAGACCTTGCATTTTTTCCCTTTTAGATAAAGATACAATTCACCAAATAATGCTCCAAAAATTTCCTGGTGCCACCGGGTTGGGGCAGGCCCCATATTATACGCAACACCATCAATCAACTCCCACCGCTCATCATCCGGCCAGGTTACATAATCGCCGTAAGTAAAAATTTCATCATTTTTGACCGCTATTGGCATAGACGACCTCCTGTTCTTATATAAATGTATAAAAAAATATACTGAACTGTCAAGGAATAAGCAGCAATTTTCCTGTTTTATCCTTGAAAATATCCGCTTCATTTCTATCGTATCCTTCACAAAATCTCATATTCTAAGGAACAAACAATGTACATCGACAGTCACACGCATTTTGATATGATCCTCAAAGAAAAAAATATCTCCGAAGATTCGCTTATGACGGGTCTTATAGAAAACAACCTGAAATACGTGGTTCAGGTAGCAATTGACACAAAAGGCTTTCAATGGGCATATGATTTTGCTAAAAAATACCGTAAAAACGGGATTTTCTTCTCCCTGGGAATACACCCCTCTTCATGGGCCGCTGATAAAGAGTTGAGCTTTCTTTCGGATTTTATCAAAAAAGTCATGACTTCGGAAGATTCAGACCTCCTTTTTGGGGTTGGGGAATGCGGTCTTGATTATTTTCGCCTTCGCCAGGAAAAGGAAATGCAGCAAAAGTCTTTTGAACACCACATTGAAGAGGCTAAAAAATGGAATCTTCCCCTTATTACCCATTCCCGGGAAGCAATGGCCGATACTATTGCCATGTTCAAGAACAATAACCCCGGCAGGATCCTTATGCACTGCTTTCCCGGTGACAGTAAAGCCGCGAAAGAAATCCTGGATCTGGGCGGGTATATCTCTTTTGCCGGGAATGTTACCTATAAAAAAGCTGTTGAACTCCATGATTCAGCCGCGTATGTTCCCCTGGACAGGCTGCTCGTTGAAACCGATGCTCCCTTTCTTACCCCTGTTCCTTTTCGAGGAAAAAAGAATAAACCGGAATATGTTATTAACACTTACAAATATATAGCCGATCTTAGAAATGAGCCCCTTGAAAAGTTAGTTGACGAAGTGCATAAAAACTTTGTATCATTAACTAAAAGATAGCAAAAAAAAGAATTCCGCTCATAATGAGGTTATAAATTTTTGATACAGCTCATACTTGTAGTTATAGGCTTACTTATTGTCTCGTTTACCTGTTCAGTTCTTGAATCGGTAATTTTATCCATATCACGAGGATATATTCAATCTCTTATTGATAATAAAAACAGGTCTGGAAAGCTGCTTTTTAAGCTAAAAGGCAGGATTGAAGAACCGATCTCCGCGATATTGACCCTGAATACCATTTCTCATACTGTGGGAGCTGCCGTTTCCGGGGCTCTTGCCATGAAAATATTCGGTTCGGAAAAAATGGCTATTTTTTCAGCTGTTCTGACGCTCCTGATATTAATTCTCTCGGAAATCATCCCCAAAACACTGGGCGCGCAATATTGGAAGGAACTGGGTCCAATTAGCGCGTATACGCTCCGTATTATGATCTTTGTTTTAAAACCGCTTATTGTGCCGGTTAATTTTATCGCGAGACTGATCTCCCGAGGAGCTCATCAATCAGGAATGAGCAAGGGTGATATTTTTAATTATATCAGGCTTGGCTATTCCCAGGGCATTATTCGTTCTTCCGAGTATAAAATAATGGAAAACCTTTTCGCGTTACAATCGGTCAAAGTTAAAGATATTATGACTCCCCGTACGGTTGTTTACTGGCTGGCTCCCGAATTGACCATAGGAGATATCACTAAAAAAGATATCCAACTTGATTTCACCCGGATTCCCATTTATAAAACTCATGACAATACTATTGAAGGTATTGTATTACGCCGGGTTATAACAGACCAGGTTTATAGGAAAAAAAAGAGTGCCACCCTTAAATCACTGGCCCAGTCCCCTGAGTTCATTATTGACTCAATGTCGGTTTACCGGCTTTTAAACTATTTAATTGTAAAGCAGATCCATATGGCTATTGTTCTGAATGAATATGGTGATTATGTGGGAATTGTCACCATGGAAGATGCTATTGAGTCCCTGCTTGGTCAGGAAATTATTGATGAATACGATACTGTTGAAGATATGAGAGAACTTGCCCGGAAAAGATCATCAAAAAAGCATAAGGAAAAAGCAAAATGACCCCTCAATTACGAAATTCGGACTTTCTTGTTATCGGCAGCGGCATTGCCGGTCTTACTTTCGCGATAAAAGCCGCTGAGTTCGGCACTGTTCATATTACCACAAAGAAAAAAGACTTTGAATCCAATACCAATTACGCCCAGGGCGGCATCGCTTCGGTTCTGGCTCCGGATGACTCTTTGGAGGAACATGTCAATGACACGCTGCTGGCAGGGGCAGGGCTTTGCAACAAAAGTGCTGTTGAAAAACTTGTGGCCGATGGTCCTGCCAGGATAGATGAGCTGATTGATTGGGGAACCCGTTTCTCTATGAAAAAAGATGCCTCCGGCTCCTTAAAGCTCGACCTTGGCAAAGAAGGCGCTCATTCTCACAACAGGATCGCTCACGCGAAAGATCTTACGGGTCAGGAAATTGAACGGGCTCTCCTTGCTAAAATGTCCAAAATGAGCAACATCAAGATTTTCGAAGATCATACTGCTGTTGACCTGTTAACAGAACACCAGTTAAAAATCGAGTCCGATTCTCCTCATTGTTATGGCGCTTATATTTTAAATAATACTACCGGTGTTGTTGATACGTTTACGGCAAAAGTGACTCTTCTGGCAACGGGGGGGGCAGGACAGGTTTATCTTCATACGACCAACCCCAATATTGCTTCCGGTGACGGCATTGCCATGGCTTACCGGGCCGGCGCGTTAATCGCTGATATGGAATTTATCCAGTTCCATCCCACATCCCTGTACAGTACTAAAAAACAGGCTGGTCCGTCGTTCCTTATTAGTGAAGCGGTCCGCGGGGAAGGGGGAGTCTTGTTTAACTCCCGGGGCGAACGTTTCATGGAAAAGATCCACCCCATGAAAGATCTTGCTCCCAGGGATATTGTTGCCCGGGCCATTGACTGGGAACTCAAGCGCCTGGGTGCCAGCCATGTTTACCTGGATATCACTTTTAAGGGAAAAGATTTCCTTGAAAAAAGGTTTCCCAATATTTTGAACCACTGCATGGAAGAAGGGATCGACATTTCAAAAGATCCTATTCCTGTTGTTCCTGCTGCTCATTATCTCTGCGGCGGGATTATATCGGACATTGATGGGAAGACTTCTATTGAAAACCTGTATGTATCGGGAGAATCTTCCTGTACCGGTGTTCATGGCGCTAACAGGCTTGCCAGTAATTCCCTTCTTGAAGGCACGGTTTTTTCTCATAGCGCCTTTTTACATTCCACAAACTTTTTAAAAGAAAATTCCGATTCAATTAAAATCCCGGATTACCCGTTCTGGAACAAAGAAGGGACTTTCGACCTGGAAGAATGGATCCTGGTGAATCACGATATCGAAGATGTTAAACGGCTAATGTGGGACTATGTGGGCATTGTCCGTTCCGATCTGAGGCTCAAAAGAGCGTATAAAAGAATACTAATCCTTGCTGAAGATATACACAGCTACTATAAAAGAAGTACCATTTCACCGCAAATCGTGGAACTCCGCAATCTCGCCACTGTTGCCAAGCTTATTATCAAAAGTGCCATGATCCGTGACGACAGCGTGGGACTCCATTATAATTCCGATCACCCGGAGACCAGCAGCGCCCTGAACAATGTAATTCAACGCTCTGAGTACGAACCAAAGCTGGTAAAGCTGGAAGCGAATCCCCTGCTGGCAGGGAAAGAGCTGCGAAGGATCGCGTCTTATTAAAAAGCTCTTGCAATTGCAAATTAGCCCGGAGTGCTGCGATACCGGGAAAAAATACGGAAGAAACTG
>JAAENB010001274.1 GCA_024224995.1 bacterium
AGTCCATTCATTTGTTGGTTCCCCGGAAAACGTGCTGGAACGGTATTTTTTCGCGTCAATAGAGTTCGACTGTGATTACATAATCAGGGTCACGGGAGACAATCCCTTTATTGACGTGGATTACGGTTCAATGGCACTTGATATCGCGCTTGAATCCGGAGCCGACCTGTGCTCAATATCCAACCTTCCCCTGGGTATTGCAATTGAGATCATAAAAAAAGAAGCCCTTCACGAAACATACAAGATGAGCGACAAAGATTATCATTTTGAGCATGTAACTACATTTATTAAGGAGCATTCGGAGCTTTTTCATATTGAGCGGCACCAGGCCAATTTTAATCCTCCCTTTGAAAATCTCCGGTTAACCGTAGACACTCCGGAGGATTACCAGCTTGCAAAAACCATATATGAAGCTCTTTATCAAGAAGAGCCCTTTTCGTTAGCTGAAGTAATGAAGTTTTTAGAAAAAAATCCCAAACTTGCTTCCATAAATAAGAAAGTAAATCAGCGAACCATGTATCACTCAAGCAATGCCCGTTAATACTGTTGTAATTATAACCGGCTGGAAAACCAGCCTGGGAACCGGTCATGTTCAGAGAATGGCAAATCTTATGCGCTTTCTTAATGACCGGAGTTCCATGAAAGCCTATATTGTCAGTTCAGAAACTATTCCTTTTCTATCATCCCGGTATCAACAATTCGTGGTTCCCTCCCTGTCGAATATATTCAGCGCCGGCACAAATTCCGGCAGCACCCTTATTATCCGGGATAAAAGAGATTCCCAAATAGACGAAATAGAACACCTGGGAAAAAGCGGCCCGGTCCTGGTAATTGACGACAACGGTCCCGGACGTGCCGGAGCCCATTACCGTCTCGACCTGCTGCCCAATCCCGCGGAAACTGCTCCGGCAGACGATTATCGCAAAGATCTTTTTCTTTACGGGTATAATTTTACGGAATCCATTAAAAATATGCCGAAGCAGCCCATTGAAAAAGATATTGATGCTGCTTTTTACCCCGGGTTTCATAAATCAGAAGAGTATATAGAACAAATCATCTCATTGCTCCCTTCAGCGGCATCCATAGCAGTGCTGAGAGGAAAAAAATCTTTTATGATACAAAAAGGGCGCCGCGCGCCGCTTCAGGACAGATCGTACGGAGAGATTGTACTGGCCTCAAAGATCATAATATCTCATTTCGGGATTACCCTGTACGAAGGGCATATAGCCGGAGCGAAACCTGTTTCAATAAATCCAACAAAGTACCATTCCCGGCTTTCCGACATGGCAGCACAGGATATGAATATAATTAACCTGGGAACAGACACAAGCCTGGACAGTGCCGGGGCACGGGATATCCTTGCTAAAACTATGGGCAACAGCAAAACCGGGACAGTTTCTCCGGCAGAAGTATATACCCGGATAGAAAAAGGACTGGAAAGTTTTCTTGAATATTTAAATAGCCTGGTGGTATAGTTTCGGTGGTGCAGAATCAGGATCAGTGGTAACATTAAAAAGAGTTTACCCGACGGTGATGAAGCGCCCCCCACTTCACCACCGTCGAGTTGCAGCCTGCGAGCAAGCTGCATTTTGTAACGTTACTTTAATGATACACATTTTTTCACCAAAGGTCAAGTACCCGGGCAAAAATTAATCCTGACAAAATTTGTCTTAAACATGTAGGCGCCCATGTACATTAACCGTCTAACCGGTCGGCATATTGTATCTAAAACAATACAATTAGTTTCGCTGTGACTGTTTTATTTTTAAATTTTGTCAGTTTTTCCGGGATTCCTGTTATATAACAGAAAGGCGAATCAATAATTCGCCTTTCCGACCGGCAAAAGCCGGATTTTGGAGGGTAGACTCAGTTAAAAAAAATCAAAAAATATCAATCTTTGAATTCATAATATGGTGATTCGCTCATTACACTCAATGCCGCGCCGTCGTCGTGAGATTTTATAGGGCTGTCGGAGCTTTTTGTTTCTATTTTAAAATATTTAAAGTAGCTTCCGCTTTTTTCAACCTTCAAGGCAACTGTCTGCTGCCCTACATTTGCACTGGCTTCCGTTATTTTAAGCCCCCAACCGCTCAAGTTATAATTATCCAGGTTCTCAGCTGTATCTTTGTCAACCTTCTCTGAAAAAGTGATCTCAACTGTTTCCCCGTCTTCTATCTCAGTCCTGGAAGCTGTCCAGCCCGAGACTACCAGGGAACCGTCGTTAGCTGCTGTTAATAAGCTTGATGTACTGTTTACTAAATTATTGCCGCTGGAGTCGGTTATTGGCGAAGCTGAAGTTGTGGTTCCTACGGAAAACGTGTGGCTGTCTGGTACCGAAGAATTCACCAATATGGTGAGGTAGGCTTTCTTCGAGAAATAATCATAACTGATACTCCCAACACTCACATAGGTACCTGGCGTTATTACATAGTTATCCGCCTTTTCCACATTTTCGGTATTAACAGACTTTGAAAAAGATACGGTAACTATTTCTCCGTTTTTAACCGTACCTGTTAACGGTTCCCAGCTTGTGATTGTTGGGCCTGTGGAATTATCCGGTACAGTATAAACATTAGACCTGGAGTTGGAAAGTACATTACCGGCTGCATCCTTTATTGAATTACTCGATTCAACAGTATTTATAGTAACCTGGTCGCCTGTATTTGCGCCGGAGAGAACCACAGTTAAAAGTGCCTCCTTTGTGGATGCATTGTAGGCTACACTCACTATATCAGCAGTCCCACCACCACTACCGGATACTGACGCCTGGTAATTACTGACATTGTCGGCGTTAACGACACTTTCGGAAAAGCTTACCAGCAGGGAACTGTTATTTTCAATAGAGGAAGTTCCGGGCCACGATATTGCGGGCGCAGTTTCATCATTACTGGTATTACCACCACCTGGAATATTTGTTTCTTCCAGCAGGTTATTCCTTTCACAAGAAAGAAGGAAGACAGAAAGTATGATAGCAAAAACCAGGATAAAGCCGTTTTTTATATTGAATAACTCCTTCTTCATAGAGTGTACCTCACTTGTTATTTAATGGATCTATTTGCAAATGTGGCGGGGGTTTTGATGAAATCCCCACCACCACATTCTTTAATGCATAATCGCATTAATATATAAAATAGCTAAATCTTATCCAATGGTCAATAGCAGGTCTAAAATTAATACGGTTGGGCTGGAAATTGTTCCTGACAAATCCGTCTTATACAAAAAACAGAAATTGTTCAGGTTTATTTGAAGAATTATTCAAAATGGTCTAAAATACAAACGTTTTCAAGCGTTTATTCGCCTCTTCCAGGTTATAGCCTGCCAGGTGCCTGGCAATTTGCTCGAGCCTGTCTCCCACCTGCTCTCCTACTGCCGGAATCATCAAATCGATTTCTTCCTGCATCGCTTGAATAAGGTTCTCAAACTTAAGACTTTCCTTGAGCATCTCTTTTGAAAAAGCTTCCAGGTTAAAATTCCCCACTGTTCCAACCTGCTCTCCAAAAGCTTTTCCCTTAATTTCCAGGGTATTTTCCGCGATTATACGCATGTCATAGGCTGTCTCTTCAAACCAGAATCCCGCCTCCTTCTCTCCCCCCAGGAGACGGTTAAACGCCTTTACCCAGTCTGCCGCGTTGCAGAACTCATCATAAAAATATTCGTTATTTCCATATGAATTCACATACCCGTTCCAGGGTCTTCCGTTTATATCCACGGCAAATCCGCCTAACAGCGAACAACAAACAGACCCGGTACAATCCCGCAAGGCGTACGTGAGCACCTCGTTTGCCGTTACCGCGTCTATATCACGGTTTTTGTCTTCCCCGTGCTCATCGAGTTCTCCAAGCTGGATTATAAAATGGATGGTTATTTTTTTTATTGAATTTTGCATGCCAAAAAGTATACTACTTCTCGGCAATTAATCAATAACATTATTTTAATCTTACGGAAATATCTTTTTTAAACAAAAATCCGCGAAAACAATATAATAGTGCCGGATATAGAAACAGATCGCCAATAAGCGCGAAGAGCATTGAAAATGCCGTGAGCAATCCGAATATTTTCGTGGGCTGTATTTGCCCCAGAACAAGAATAAAAAAACCGGCAAACAATACTATGGTTGTTATTAGTATGGGCCTGCCTACATCACTATAGGTCTTTACCAGGGCCTCCCGCACTTCCATTCCGGACTCGTAATTCCTCAAAAACCAGGTGGTATAATGTATGGTATCATCCACTGCCAGCCCCATGGTTATTCCGGCGATCATTATTGTGGTTACATCCAGGGGTATCCCGGTCCATCCCATGATTCCCAGGGTTAGCACTATGGGAAATAAATTGGGAAACATGCTCACCATTGCCAGCTTTACGTTCCTAAAAACAAACAGCATCATTATAAATATGATACTAAACGTTATTACAAAACTTTTCACCTGGCTTTCTTTTAAATTCAATGCCACATCCACGAATAAGGAATAATAACCGGTAAAATGGCTGGTATACCCCGCCCCGAGCTTTTTATCCAGGTAGCGAGCTATCTCCTTTTGGCTTTCCCGTGCCCGGTCATTGCTGCTCCAGCGGGACCGGAAAGAGATTTTTGCTTCCTGCCATCCGGGTGACACATTCCTGCTTATTGCGTTATAGTCGCACAACTCCTGTAATTCGAGTATATCTTCCCGCTGCCGGGGCAGCGCATAATACCGGTCCTCATTGTTATGCATTGTTTTATTCATTTCTTTATAATAATCTACCAGTGACCGGGATGTGGTAAATTGCGGATAGTCTTTCAGTATTTCCTGCTGGACTTCATCGAGCAGTTTTAAACTTTTATACCGGGTAAAATCATTCTCCGCCGTGCGGGCTCGTATAAGCAGCACAAAGGGGATGGTTCCGCCCAGGTTCTCTTCTATGAAATTCATATCTTGTTTTACGGGATTCTCTTCTGGCAAATACGTCAGCATATTTGAATTATATCCTATTTTGCCTATCCCCGCTATGCCGGCCCCGGTGAGCAGCAGCCCGGCGAAACATACTATTACATAATGTTTTATTGAATAAATCCCGGGCTTTTCCAGGAGTCTTTGCATGCCGCCCTTTTGCTCCCCCGCCTTTTTTCCCGGGTTTCCGTATTCCTTCCCGCTAAACTTCTTTCGCAGCAGTTCCAGCATTGCCGGCAAAAACGTAAAAGTGAGCAGAAATGCCAGGAGTATGCCAAACGCGGTAAACATCCCCAGCACCCGTACCGGCCGGATACTGCTTACGGCAAATGAGAAAAACCCTATTCCTGTTGTGAGACTGGTAAACAGGCAGGGCTGCCATAACGATGCTGTTGTGCCCCTCACTGCTTCCTCGTGAGGTTCACTGTTCTCCCTGGCGTTTTTATAATGAGCCAGCATATGTATTGAATCCGCTACGGAGATTGCCAGTATTATTGGTCCCAATACTGTTGTTACCACGTTGATCGTCTCTCCGCATAACGACATGAGGCCCAGTGCCCAGATGAGACTCAAGAGCATATTTACCTGGCACAATACTGTCAGGGCTAAGTCCCTGAGCATAAGAAATATCACAAAAAAAATAAGCACGAACGACAGGGGCAGGAACAGCTGCAGATCCTTTTTAGTAAGGATATTCATCTGTGCCTGTACGTAAGGATTTCCCGCGAAATAGGGCCGGTACCTGGTGCCGCTTATTTTTTTTACCCGCTCCTGTATGGTGAATATCACCCTGTTTTTTTCTTCCGTGCTCGGGAGCGGTTCCAGCTCTGCTATTATTGCCGTTGTTTTCCCGTCTTTTGATACAATATTATCGACAATATTTTTATTGGCCAGTGCCCGTTTTTTCACGCGGTTCAAGTACGCGGCATCCAATTCCTCTTTCTCCGGAATAAGCTGCCGCATTTCTATGGTGTCGCCGGTGCCCGCGGATTCCTGCTGCTCTGTTAAACTATGCACCTTTTGCACATGTTCTATTTCGCGCAGTTCCACGGATATGGCCCGTACCAGGTCTATATACTCCCTGGTAAACACGCCCTTTTCGGATTTAAAGGCTATGAGCACCAACTCTTCATTGCCGTATGTTTCCCGAAAAGCCCGGTACTGCTCCAGGCTTTTATCGCCCTCGTTAAAATATATATCTACCGTATTAAAAAATTCCTGCCGGGCGTTAAAAACAAGGAACAGTATTGTGGCGGCAAGAATTATGAGCAGTTTTTGTTTATGCCATCTCACTATGTGTTTCCGCCCGCTTCCGCTTCCTGGTGAGCACCCAGTATAATCCCTGTACATCCGATTCCAGCTCAGGCAGTATTACCTGGATTACCAGGTTTTCCGTAAACGAAAAAATCCCCCAGCAGATCATTATATAGTAATACCAGGGATTAAAACCAAAAGCAAACAATACAAAGAAAAATCCTCCCTGCATATATCCGCCTATTTTTCCCGAATACAAATGAAAGCTCGCCATCTTTCCGAATTTCAGCAGCGCAAAAATATACCTGCTCAAATAAAATCCCAAAAAGATATAAAACGATACCATATGCGGCGCAAAATCGCCGCTCTTAAAAAGCAGTACTCCCGTAAAAGCAAGGATGTAACTGCCGACATCGGCCAGGGAATCGAGGCGCGCGCCTATGGCCGTTTGCAGGTTAAATATCCTGGCAATTAATCCGTCCAGTACGTCTGTTGCCAGGTTTATTAGAAAAAATATTACAAAGAGTTGTTCATAGCCCTTCAGTGCCAGAACCAGGATCGCCGGAAATGATACCAGGCGATACAGCGATAAGATATTCGGTATGTTGAAAAATTTTTCCACGGGTTCACTTCCGCGGACTTCTGCTATTTTATTCATTATTCTACCCTCACTTTTTAAACCAAACCTGGGTCAGGGGTATTGGTGAGGGGGTTTTTTGTCAAACGGTAAAATTTTTTTTTAAGGGGGTTGCGATTAAAGACTACTTGACATTTCAGAAGAAGTAATCAAATAAGATTATATGATTTTTCCTCGCAAACAAATCTACTTCGACAATACGGCTACGACACGGGTGCGGCGGGAGGTTATCCGTGAAATGAGAAAATATTATCATGCCCGGTACGGCAATCCTTCTTCCATTCATAAAGACGGCCTGGTTGCGCGGGGGAGCATTGAAATGGCCCGGGAAAGAATCGCGGCCGTCCTGGGATGTCACGCGGAAGAAATCATCTTTACCGGTTCGGGGAGTGAATCGAATAACCTCGCGATTACGGGCTCGGCGCTTTCAAATAGGAGCAGGGGAAACCACATAATTACCTCGCCAATTGAACATAAATCGGCGCTCAATACCTGCCGCTTTCTTGAAGAGCAGGGCTTTGAAATTTCATACGTTCCCGTTACCCCGGACGGCAAATTTTTACCGGAACAACTCGCGCCCCTTATGAGAGACGATACCATCCTGGTTTCTCTCGGTTTTGTCAACAATGAAATCGGCACGGTTCAAAACCTGGAATCATTAATTCCCGTGGTGAGACAATTCCCCAACTGCCTGCTGCATATTGACGGTGTCCAGGCTCTGCCCTACTTTGCCATTAACCTGCATGCTCTTGATGTCGATTTGATGTCTTTTTCGGGACATAAGCTCTATGCTCCCAAGGGCGTGGGTATTCTTTATAAAGCCTCCCGGGTAAATATCAGCCCTATCATCTTTGGCGGCGAACAGGAATACGGCATCCGAAGCGGCACGGAAAATATTCCCTATATTGTTGGGCTTTCCCGGGCTATTCAGCTTAATCACCGGGAAAAGACCCGGTATGTTAGTTCGCTTGCCTCGCTTCGGGATACGCTCATTAAAGGTATATCGGCAATTCCGGACTGCGTGCTTACGGGCAGCGCTGAAAACCGCGCTCCAAACCACGTTAGTTTTTGCTTCAAAGATATTAATGGAAAAATGCTGGTGAAAGAATTATCGCTCCTGGGGTTCGATGTTTCTAGCGGTTCGGCCTGTTCTTCTCCCAAAAATACGCCCTCCCATGTTTTGGAAGCCTGCGGTATTGATCCGGATTACCTGCACGGCAGCCTCCGTATTACTGTCGGCCATTATAATACTGCCCGGCAGGTTAAAAAACTTCTGCGGGTTTTACCCCAAATAATCCGGTCCATGCGGGATGAAAAATACCGGTACTACAACGATAGTATTTTCATTTCCAAAAAAGATTTTATCGCGAAACTTGAATCAAACGAAGAGCTGCAGATAATTGACGTTCGGCCTTATCTCTATCCCAAAAGGATGATTGACCACTCTATCCATATTCCCTCTTATAAAATAAAATCCCGGTTAAAAGATATCAGCAAAGATAAAGAGATTATCCTGGTCTGTTACGAGGGGGATATCATTTCTCCGTATACGCAGCAGCTGCTGTTTAAAAAAGGATACCGGCGGGTTAAAGTTTTGCAGGGCGGTATCTTTAGTTTTTTTGGGGAGGCGGCAAGGTCAACCTGATTCCGGATGACCCTGCCTATGCTATTACTAAATGACTTTGGCAATACCTTCACAGATATATGGTATATTATTCTCATTCATCGCAGCAACGCAGATTCTTCCGCTACCCACTATATAGATACCGTATTCATCCTTTAAACGCTGCACCATTTCTTTTGACAGTCCGCTAAAGGAAAACATGCCTTTCTGCTCCATAATAAAACTGAAGTCCTGTGTAATGCCATTCTCCTTAAGACAGGTGACAAAGAATTTTCTCATGTCCTGGATCCTTTTTCTCATTTCAGCAACTTCATCGTGCCATTTTTTTGAAAGTTCAGGATCGCTAAGAACAATATAAGCTGCCTGGGCTCCGTGAGAAGACGGATTGGAATAATTGGTTCTTATTATTATCTTAAGCTGGCTCAAAACCCTGCTTGCTTCATCGGCATTGCCGGTAATCACGGTCAATGCTCCAACCCTTTCACGGTATATTGAAAGGGATTTTGAAAACGAGCTGGCAACAAGGCATGGAATACCTGCTTCAGCAAAAGACCGTATTGCAAAGGCATCTTCATCAATACCTTCACCAAAGCCCTGGTAAGCAAAATCGAAAAAGGGGATTAGTCCGCTTTCCTTAAATAGTTCACGTATCTTTAACCATTGTTCCTGATCAGGATCAACACCCGTTGGATTATGACAGCACGCGTGAAGCAGCACAATGCTCTGCGGCGGCAGCTCCTTTATGCTGTTATACATGCCATCAAAATCAAGTCCCATGGTTGCTTTATCAAAATAGGGGTATGTCTTAACGGTAAAACCTGCTGCTTCAAAGAGCTGACGGTGATTTGCCCAGCTGGGATCACTGATATATATATCAGAAGAGGGATAAAATTTTCGTAAAAAATCAGCCCCTATTTTTAATGCTCCCGTACCGCCAAGAGACTGAACTGTGGTACCCTTGCCGCTGGAAATGACGGGAGAATCTTTCCCAAAGAGTAATTCCTGCACCGCTTTATTATACTGCGCAATGCCAGGAATAGGAAGATAGCTCTTAGAGTCCTCCTTCTCATACCATCGTGCTTCTGCTATACGGACTGTATCAAGAACAGGAACCTTACCGGCCCCGTTCTGATAAACCCCAACCCCGAGATTTACCTTTTTGGGATTTGTGTCTGCATTAAAGGCTTCTGTTAAGCCAAGAATTGGATCAGCTGGAGCCATTTTAATTGACTCAAAAAAAGAAGAATTACTCATTTTCTGTATACCTCTACCATAAAATCATAGTTACGAACCTTTCCAATTAAATTGTTGATCGTTTTTTGTCAATACTAATATTTAGATTTATTTTTAAGCCCCAATTCAGGGTTTAAAGATTACTTTTTATATATCTCTCAAGAAACTCCTTTTTAAATAGGGCCGGTTCCCGAAGATTTTATCCCGGGGCCATGCTCTGTTTCACGGGGTTGAAACCCCGAGCTACAACACGTCGCCCCTATAATGCCGCCATATGGCAGGCAATTCTAGTATTGACATTTTAGACTAAAAATCTAAAATATGGCAACTATTTTATTAGATTGGGGTGAAAATGAAAATCGATAGAAAATCAA
>JAAENB010001275.1 GCA_024224995.1 bacterium
CGCACCTGCCGCACCTGCCGCACCTGCCGCACCTGCCGCACCTGCCGCACCTGCCGCACCTGCCGCACCTGCCGCACCTGCCGCACCTGCCGCACCTGCCGCACCTGCCGCACCTGCCGCACCTGACGCACCTGCGAATGCGAAGTGAAGAGAAGAGAAGATATCTGGTCCGGTTTTTAGAGGAGCCGGATCAGGTAGTGGGAACTGCTTGTTGGACCCGTCCGGAACCTGGTTATTCAATAGCCTGTGAGCTGTAAAATTACCCTTAATTTCGATTTTTTCACATATAAATAAAAAAAATGACATAATTATAGAGTTAATATAGTATGTTTTGTGAAAATATCATATATTTGGGAAATAATTATGTTAATACGATTCATTACAGAAAATCATCTTTCTTTTAAAGACGAAGCAGAGTATTCCATGATCGCTGGGAAGAGCCGAGATTTTAAAAATCATTTAATAAAAAGAAAAAATGATAATGATATCGATATTCTTAAATCATCAGTAATATATGGAGCAAACGCCTCAGGAAAATCAAACCTGGTAAAATCCATTGATTTTGCCAAAGAGCTTATTACCACTGAATATAAGTCAGGTCAAAATATTCCGGTTATACCATTTAAATTAGATAAAAACTGCCGGGAAGAGCCGTCAAAATTTGAGTTTGAATATAAAATTGATGATAAATTATATTCATATGGTTTTACCTGTAATACCAAAAGCATAATTGAAGAGTGGCTTTTTGAAATAGGCAAAACTGTTGAAAAACCAATTTTTGAGAGGATAACAAAATCACCGGAAAATATTGAAATAAAATTTAACAAAAGTAAATTCAAAAACCTGGATGAGCGAAAACGATTGGAGTATATGGCAGAAGATACATTGCCGAATCAATTATTTTTAACCGTAACAAATAAAAGAAATATCAGGAATATAAAAAGCGCAAAAGTGTTGATCGATAGCTATAACTGGTTCGATAAGACATTAAATATAATTTTCCCGGACTCAAAATTTGGAGGATTGGAATTCTATTTACAAGAAGATGATAATTTTTCAAAAGTATTCCAGGCTTTTTTAAATGCTTTTGATACCGGTATAAATGGTGTTAAAGCAACTGAAATTAAGATAGACGATCTCCCCAAAGATATACCAGATGATATAATAAATGATATTATTGAAAATCTTCAAAATGGTGAAAAGGCTGTCATTGCTGGCATTAATAATCAACGATATGCGCTTTCCATGCTAAAAAACGGTGACTTAAAAGTTTATAAATTGATGACGAAACATATTACCAGTGACAGTAAAGAAATTTTTTTTGAAGTTAATGAAGAATCAGATGGGACTCAACGTCTGTTGGATTTTATACCTGCTTTAATTGATATTACAAAGAACAATAAAATATTCATTATTGATGAAATCGACAGGAGTTTACACCCTCTTTTGTCGCATAAATTATTAGACCTGTTTTTTAAATTATCGGAAAACAATAACAGCCAGTTAATTTTAGCTACTCACGAAACATGCCTTTTGGACCTTAAATTTTTACGAAAAGACGAGATCTGGTTTATTGAAAAAGACAAAGAGAATTCATCAAAGGTTTATTCTCTTGATGAGTTTAAACCTCGAAAAGATCTCGAAATAAGAAAAGGATATTTATTAGGTCGATTTGGTGCAATCCCATTTGTAAAAAAAGAAATAGATTCCGATTGGTTGTAATCATGGGAAGAGTTCGAAAAGAATTTAAAAGAAATTTTAATAATTATTTAAAAAAACTTGACTAAATTTAACTGGAAGGTTAAATTTAGTATGTAGCGTAAAGTTAGTCGTATGACTTAAAGTAGGAGTGTTATGAACAATTCAACTGAATTTAAAAACCCATTTAAACCAGGTGCAGGCCATACTCCTCCCTATTTGGCAGGGAGAATAAAAGAAAAAGACGAATTTTATAGATTATTAGAGCAAGATATAATATTAGAGAATATGGTGCTTACAGGTTTAAGAGGAGTTGGTAAAACTGTATTGCTTGATACTTTTAAACCAATTGCTATACAAGAAGATTGGTTATGGGTTGGAACAGATCTTTCTGAATCTGCAAGTATTAATGAAGGTAATATAGCACTCAGATTAATAACTGATTTGTCTGTTGTTACTTCAACAATACTTATTCAAAAAAATGAAGTTTCTCAAATTGGCTTTGATGCTAATGTTGAAGAAGTCAATCTAACATTAAACTATCAAACTTTAATGTCGATTTACGATAGTACACCAGGACTTGTGTCTGATAAACTTAAAGCTTTACTCGAGATTGTTTGGAAATATTTATCGATGTTAAAGCCAAAAGGTTTAATTTTCGCTTATGATGAAGCACAAAATTTAGCTGACCATGCAGCTAAAGAACAATACCCTTTATCCTTGCTGCTTGATGTATTTCAATCTATACAAAAAAAGAAAATTCCTTTTATGCTTGTTTTAACTGGTTTGCCAACTCTTTTTCCTAAGCTTGTTGAGTCCAGAACATTTGCTGAAAGAATGTTCAGAGTTGTATTTTTAAATAGACTTTCAAAAGATGAGAGTAGAGAAGCGATATTAAAACCAATTGAAGATAGTAAATGCCCGGTCAAATTAGCAGATGAAACGGTTGATATTATAATAGGATTATCAGATGGCTATCCATATTTTATTCAATTTATTTGTAGAGAAGTATATGACGCATTTGCGCAAAGAATTAATGCAGGAGAGGATGCTAGTGTTCCGGTAGAAGAAATCATAAGAAAGTTAGATACAGATTTTTTTGCCGGAAGGTGGTCTAGAGCAACCGATAGACAGAGAACATTGCTTTACGTAATTGCGATGTTAAGTAATTGTGATCATGAATTTGCTGTTCAAGAAATCGTAGATAAATCAAAGGAAATATTGGAAAAACCATTTAGTAGTAGTCATGTAAATCAAATGTTATTGTCTTTAAGTAAGGTCGGTTTAGTATATAAAAACAGGTATGGAAAATATTCATTTGCTGTACCTTTACTTGGTCAATTTATTGAAAGACAAGATTTGAATGATATATAATTGACTCAACTTCGGCGAATTTTCAACATTTTTTTGTAGGGGAGAGGCATGCCTCTCCCCTACAAATCACCTAAAAATTAATCCTTGACAAAAAGACCGCACCTGCCAATTTTATCGGACTTATATTGTATATTTATGTACTTATATAGAAGAAAGTTGGAAAATAAGAGAGAAAATGAGAGAGGGAAAGCAAAAAACCTCTCTTTTTTGTCTTATAATATTAAAATTTTTATAATAAAGGAGAGCAGGCTATGGCAAAAGTAGGATTTGTTGGATGGCGAGGCATGGTTGGATCTGTTTTAATGGAACGGATGATCGCGGAGAATGATTTTAAAGGAATTGAACCGCTCTTTTTTACAACATCCCAGGTGGGGCAAAAAGGACCGGACATAGGAATGGATATACCTCTATTGGAGGATGCCCATAATATAGAAAAACTATCGGCAATGGATGTAATTGTAACCTGTCAGGGCGGCGATTATACCGGCAAGGTATATAAAGAGTTGAGAAGTTCGGGCTGGGACGGATACTGGATAGACGCGGCATCGACCCTTCGAATGGAAAAAGAGAGTATAATTGTGCTGGACCCGGTAAACCGGAACGTAATAGACGCCGGGCTGGCAGCCGGCGTAAAAGATTATATTGGCGGAAACTGTACGGTATCGCTCATGCTTATGGCGCTTGGCGGCCTTTTTGAAAAAGGGTATATAGAATGGATCACCTCCATGACCTACCAGGCAGCGTCGGGAGCAGGCGCAAAGAACATGAAAGAGCTGGTAAACCAGATGCTTACCCTGGGAAACTCGGGAAAAGAGCTCCTGGACAACCCGGCAAGCGCGGTGCTTGATCTGGACAAAACAGTAACCGATACGCTCAGAAGCGCCTCATTCCCGGCAGATAATTTTGGCGTACCCCTTGCGGCAAGTCTTATCCCCTGGATAGACCGCCCAATGGAAAACGGCCAGACCCGTGAAGAATGGAAAGGCTATTCCGAAACAAACAAGATCATTGGCAGGGAAGACTCACCAATCCCCATTGACGGCCAGTGCGTCCGTATCGGGGCAATGAGAAGTCACAGCCAGGCATTTACAATAAAGCTGACTCAGGACATACCGCTTGGAGAGCTTGAAGATATTATATCCTCTGCAAATGAATGGGTAAAATTTATCCCCAATTCAAAAGAAGAGACTCTCAAAGAGCTCACTCCTGCGGCAGCATCAGGAACCCTGACGGTGCCGGTAGGAAGAGTCCGAAAACTGAACATAGGACCTGAATACTTAACAGCCTTTAGCGTAGGCGACCAGCTCCTCTGGGGAGCAGCAGAACCGGTCCGCCGCATGTTAAATATCGTCCGAGAGAAAATCGGGTAGGGAGTAAGGTAATCGGTGGCCCGGTGGGCCGGGTCATCGGTAATCGGAAAGAGGAAAAACGTCATAAGAAAACGTTAATTCGTTGCGAAATTTAATAGGCGTGATGAACAATATACAGCCGGAAGGTAAACATACTTAAGCTGCACTGATAAAAAAAAATAGCGTAATAATTGAGAGATACACAAAATATGGAATCATTAAGCGGAGCACAAAAGCGGAAATTGCGTGCGCAAGCTCATCATCTAAAGCCGGTAATACAGGTCGGCCAAAAGGGGCTGACTGAAAGCCTGGTAGAAGCCATAGACCGGGCATTGATAGATCATGAGCTGATCAAAGTAAAATTTGGCGACTTTAAAGACGAGAAGAAGGAAATAGCAGCGGAGATAGCAAAAGAGACGGAAAGCGCGCTCGTGGGCCTCATTGGAAATGTGGCCATCCTGTACCGGGAAAGCCCGGATGAAGAAAAGCAGAATATTGTTGTTTAGGAGTCCGTTTCTGTCGGCCCCTGCGAGGGGATAAAATCTTCGGAAACAGGCCCTGTTTAAAAAGAGTTTCTTGAGAGAGCAGCTGACCCCGCAGAGCGGGCTATATAAGGTATATCAACCCGGAATGTAAATTATGCCTACCGGGAGTAATACCTTTGCAGAACGTTCGGAACTCGCTCCGCTCAAACAGCCTCACAACCTGCCGAGGCATCACTCCCGGT
The DNA here is from genome assembly GCA_024224995.1 of bacterium. The sequence continues at coordinate 5,149 of JAAENB010001275.1, forward strand.
AGGCATAATCTACATTCCGAACTCCGTTTTTTGGTATATTAAGACACGAGCGACCCTGTATAGCGGGGAAA
>JAAENB010001276.1 GCA_024224995.1 bacterium
TCAACAATGGCTTCACCTGTTTTTGAGTCCAGGTTGGCCGTAGGCTCATCGGCAAAAACAACCTTCGGTTTTTTAACCAGTGCCCGGGCTATTGAAACGCGCTGCTGCTGCCCGCCCGAAAGTTCCAGGGGCTTTCTTCTTTCAAGGCCGCTCAGGCCCACCTTATCAAGAATGCCAAGCACCATGGTTTCTATCTCACTGTCGGAATATTTTTTAAGCAGTTTCAGCGGCAGTTCGATATTTTCAAAAACGGTCAGGACCGGAATCAGGTTATAGGTTTGAAAAATAAACCCAAAGTTTTCCCTTCGAAGATGGGCAAGCTCATTTGATGTTTTACCGGCAAGATCCTCACCATCAAGAATTATCCTGCCGTTGTCGGCACTGTCAATGCAGCCAATGCAGTTAAGGAGCGTGGTCTTCCCTGAGCCCGAAGGCCCGGCAAGAGCGGTAAACTCCCCATGATCTATATTCACCGTAATATCATACAAGGCCTGAAAATCAATTTTCCCGGTATGATACGTCTTATTCAAATTATGTACTTCCAAAAGCATAAGAAACCTCCGTTAATTGTTAGTTGACTTAAAATTTTGCTTCAACTCTCAGTAAAAAACTATACTCACCTACGGTATCCCGGGAAAACTCTTCAGTGCTTTTCCCCGTTAAGATCCCGGCCTGGCAGGTGAGGCTTAACCCGTTAGTAATAGTCCACTCCGCAGAGGGGATTAGTATAACACTGCCGTCGCCCAGGTTCGCGAAGCAGCCGAAATTTGTACGAAAAAAATCATCAAAGATATACGTGACCGTGCCATAGAGATAGTACCTGCCGTAAAAATACCGGTCACTGCTGTACGAGTAATTCGTAGTGTCAACTGAACCGGCCTGGCTATAGTAGAATATGGCGCTCATAATAAGGTCGCCCTTAAAAAAACTGAAGTCAATACCGCCATTGGCTTCACTAAAGCGGTCCTTCATATTGTCATCAAAATGAAACGCATACGCGCCCTGAATACCCACGCCCAGGTCGCCTTTGAAATAGGCACCGCCCATATTCGTAGCGGCACCGTCAACAGAAGCCACATCCCCTTTCCTGTTGCCCACGATCCCAAAATCAAATCCCAGGGCGTTCATGTTAAGACTAAAGCCGCCGGTATAATGAGTATAGGTCTCGTTATAAGCGATATAAACTTTCCCTTCCGATAACTTTCCTAAGGGGAATATATATTCAAAAGCAAGCATACCCTGTTTGGAATAAGCCAGGTCGTTCATGTTAAGGCTTTTGTCCAGTTCAAAAGGATTAAAAATGCCCATGTTCCCGGCATTGATATAGGTCTTGCCCAGAGTGAAATCTCCGTAATCGGTAAAATACCGGATAAAACTTCTCATGAGTTTAACTTGATAATTTTTACCCAGCTCATTTGCATATTTCCCGTATAAGAGATATACCCGCCCATCGGCATAAAACTTCCAGTCTTCCGTATCCTTACGTACTACAAGCCTGTTCTCCAGCATATCGGTAAATTCAAACCCGCCATTGGATTCTTTTTTTGTCTTGAGAACATAAGCATCATTCCGGATAACCCCGGTAAGTTTTATCTCTTCTTTTTTTTCGGACTCTTCTTCATCCTCTGTATCTTCAACCAATTCAGCTTCAACATCACCTTCGGCTTCAATATCATCCTCTGCCTCTTGAGCAATCAAAAGCCCGGGAAGGAGCATTATCAGCATTATTAGTGTGATAAATTTTGATGTACTATTCTGTTTATTCATAGATATATCCTTCTCAATACTCTTACGCCCCCTCTGGGGGTGCGACCCCTGCGAGGGGTGCGACCCCTGCGAGGGGTGCGACCCCTGCGAGGGGTGCGACCCCTGCGAGGGGTTGGGGGGCCTTACTTCCGCAGCTGCCTTTTACTGAAAACCCTTCCCGGAATCCTGATATCATACTTAATTTTTTTAAATTCCACAACCGTTTTGGAATTGCGTTTTCTCATATCACGGATAGTCATCCGGTGCGCGATATAGCGTCTTCCTCTTTTTTTAATTTTTGATTGCGATACTTCTTTAAGCAGTCTGCCGCCGCGGGCGTACATTTCGATTTTAAGGGGAATATATTTTTTCCTGTCAATATACAGAACCTGGCGCGCGTAAGTGGCACTGGGGACCTTTGCCGTAAGTTCAACAACAAAACAGGGCCTTCTGTTTATGGTCTGTTTCTTCAGAAGTTTCAGCGTGTATTTTTTTTCCATATGTTCGGTCTCCAGCATATCTTCATAAGAGATGTCACTGCCCATGAGCCCCTGTTTAAGCATGTGCCCGGAGATTTTCATAATGTCATCGGCATCGGGAAAATAGATCCAGAGTTCTTTATTCATTTTGAGATATTTAACACCCCGGTCTTCGGAGTTGGTAAATTTCATGAAAGCTTTTTCACCTTTTTTTTGGCCATACCCGCTAAATGATTTTTTCATTTTACGTTTGCCTTTGACAATAGTCATTTTGGCGCTGAATTTCTGCGTTTTAAAAAGCTGGTTTTTGTCAACTTTCCGGATGATCTGCTTCGCGGTTTGAGCCGAAAGTACCGAAGGCAGCAGCAAAAGAAGCATCGCAAGAGATGCCGTGGATCGAGAAATTGATAAAGAAAGATTTGTTTTCATTTGAATACTCCTGAAATCAAAGTTTGGATTTATTTAACAGCCCGTAAAACATAAAGGTAACCAGGTGCTCCGTACGCTCGGTGATATCGGGAAAAATTGCCTTAATCTCATCGCTGTCGAATATTACCTGGATCTGGTTGAGCAGGTACAGGAAAAATTCCGGTTTCATGTTCTCGTCTATATATCCTGCTTTTTTTCCTTCTTCAAGGAGCTGCAATGAAAGATGGATGCTCTCAGTTCTTTTTTGCATAATATAATCGTGAAGCTCGGGCACCGCTTCCAGAATGTCGATGAGAAATGATTGACCATATTCTTTACTCTTTTCAACCTTAAAACGAATAAGCTCCTTGATCTTGTCGGGGTAACTAATATCTTGTTTCATCAGGTCATTATATATCCCGATGTTCTCTTCGAAAAGTGATTCAAGAACCTGTATAGCCAGCTTGTTCTTGTTCTTGAAAAATTTATAAAAGGTCATTTTGCTTACACCGGCTTCTTTGCAAATCTCTTCAATGGTTATCCGCCGGATGCCGTGACGCATAAAAAGCTTCAGCGCTGTTTTCATGACCTGTTCATATTTTGGGTTATTTACGAAATCCATAGTTGTTTACCGTTTTTGTATAATAAGACGAAAGTCGTTTTGCTATACGATTATAGTATAATATAGCTAATTTCGTATAGTTCGTCAATAGGTTGTGAAATTTTTGTGTGACTAAATAGATACAAAAAAATCATAAAGATGATAATTCGGCTACAATTCTGGGAAAAAGTTTCAGGGTTTCCGGTAATTTATCCATATCAAAGTGCTCTGTTTTAAAGATTATCTGTTTAGCCCAGTTTGCCAAAACCGGGATCTCATAATCCCTGGCAAGCTCCCCTATTTCACGAGCGAATTGTTCTATGTCACTGAAAATAAACCGGGTGTTTATCTGCTCCCATTTTTTTATGGTATCCGTTTCCAGTAATGAGATAAGCTCCGGGAGCCTGGCTTTTGCTTCGGAGGAGAGAACCATATTTGATATTTCTCCAATTTCCGTTGTATCATTTTCATTCGTATTATGTATGGAATCGAGAATATGGCTTTCTCCTGTATGAGAAAGAAAGGGAAGCATGGCTGCGATGAGCTTTTTTTTGCTTACGGGCTTTCGTAAATACTCATTACATCCCGTATCTTTTATAAACTGTTCGTCCTGCTTCATGGCAGAAGCAGTTATCGCGATAATGGGGATTTCCCGGGTAGCGGGATCTTCTTTTAAGATCTTCAATGCTTCGTACCCGGTCATTACGGGCATCTTCATGTCCATAAGGACCAGGTTGGGCCGGATTTCATAAACCAGTTCAACAGCCTCTTTCCCGTTTTCCGCTTCATGAATTATAAAATTATATGAACCGAGAAAACCTTTTATTAAAGAACGGTTATTCTCAATGTCATCAACAAGCAGGATGCTTGCCCTGTCGAACTCTATTGCTTTTAGATTGATATTGTCGGCAGCGTCAGAAGGTTTTTCAATTATTGACGCCACAGAAACATGTTTAAGTATGAGCTTGAATGTTGATCCTTTACCGGGTTCGCTTTCAACCGTAATAGTCCCGTTCATAATGGAAGCCAGCCGTTTTGAAATAGCCAGGCCAAGCCCGGTTCCGCCGTATTTGGCATTGATCTGGCCTTCCTGCTGCCGGAATTCCTGAAAAATGACATCCTGTTGATCCGGCCGGATTCCAATGCCCGAATCTTCCACGGAAAAAATTAAATCGAGATGGCTTGTCTCTTCATCCGGATAGAATGATCCAAGCGAAAGTTTAACCTGCCCTTTTTCCGTGAACTTGACCGCGTTCCCTACAAGATTTAAAAGAACCTGGCGCAGGCGTATTTCGTCCAGGAGCAGTCCCGGCGGCAGGGACGGGTCGACAGTAAGGAGAAGGTCTATGTTTTTTTGAGCGGCTTTTTGTGAAAATATTTGTTTTATTTCTTTGAGCAAATCCTGTGGATTGGCTGCGGTATATTGCAGTTCAAATTTTCCGGCTTCGATCTTTGAAAGGTCAAGAATATCATTAATAAGATTGAGCAGGCTTTGTCCGCTGGTTAAGATTGATGAAAGATATTTTTTATGCTTTTTGTTTTCAAGTTCTTCTTCAAGAAGTTCGCTAAATCCAAGAATGGCGTTCATGGGAGTCCGGATCTCGTGGCTCATATTGGCAATAAACAGGCTTTTTGCCCGGTTTGAGGCTTCAGCAGCGTCTTTTTCTATTTGCAGCTGCAGTGCCTGTTTTTTTTCGGTAATATCTTCCAGCATTCCTTCATAATATTGAATAACATTATTGCTGTCGTAAACAGCATGGGCATTTACTGAAACATCAATAATCTTACCGTCTTTTCTATTTGATTTGAATTCAAATTCTTTAACCGATCCCTGTTCCAGAAGCTTTCTTTGAAATTCTTTTCTCCGGGAATAGTCAACAAAGAGCTGGTCCCAGCTATTGCTTATGCTGTTTGTCATTTCTTCGGGTGAGTCAAAACCCAGGATCGCGGCCAGGGCCGGGTTTGCTGTGATCAGTTTTCCTCCCGGAGTGGATTGATAAATTCCTTCAGTAGCGTTTTCAAATATGCCCCGGTATTCTGTTTCCGAATCCCGCAGGGCGGCTTCTACCTGCTTTCGTTCACCGATCTCATCTTTCAATTCAATATTGATTTCCTGTAATTCCCTGGTCTGCTGGGCTACGGCTTTTCTCAGCCGCTTATTAAAGAAAAGCAGGAACAGCGCGGTTGCTCCTGTGGCAAGGAAAACAGCAAGGATGGCAATGAGTGTACGGCGGAGGAATGTGTAATCGGGTTCAGGATTGGGATTGTACATAAATCCTTCCAGAGAATAGCCCGGTTTAATCATGTCCAGCCGCGCGTAGGTCTGGGCAATACGTTCCCACCGTTTTGAGTTCATGTGGCCTATATCGATCAGTTTCGGAAGGATTAGCTGTGACAGGGTATTTGCTTCAAAACGGAGATGGTCCCGTGTTTTTCTATCAGTATATTTGCTGATAATTATATCAATGGCCTCTTCTCTGTGTTCCAGGGCGTATTCCCACCCCCGCAGCGAAGCTTTGCGAAAAGCCGCGGCCCTTTCAGGATGTTTTTCAAGTTCCTGTTCCGAAGTAATGATGCTGTCCCCGTAAAAATCGATCCCATAGTTAATGGGACGAATGATGGAGCAGGGGATGTTCTTTTGTTTCATGTAATATGGTTCGTTGGTGGTATAGGAACTAAAAGCATCGGTTTTTTTTTCAATGAGGTCGTTGAAGTTAAAAGAATTATCCTGGACCATGAGTTTATCAAGGGAAACCCCTTCATCAAGGAGCATGGCTATTATCTCAGCAGCATCGTTTTTCCTTAAGAGCATTACTCTTTTGCCAACCAGGTCATGAGGGCTGAGAATTCCCGAGTCTCTTCTTGCCACAAGGCAGAAGGGGGAGTGCTGAAAAATGACCGCGAGAACAACAACCGGCTGCCCGTGAAGCCGTTTGAGTAATATTTCACTGCTGGAAATACCGTACTGGGCTTTGTCTTTTATCACACTATCTATAGGTATAATACCGGGATTTCCTTCTTTAATGATAACCGAAAGCCCTTCTTGCTGATAAAAACCTTTTTCAAGGGCCATATAATATCCAGCGAATTGGAATTGGTGCCGCCAGCGAAGCTGGAGCGTTACGGTCTCGAGATTGCCTGCTTCGGCAGGGGGAGACGCTTCGGAAATCCCGATTTTTAGGAAAAGTAATATAGAAAATACTAAAATAGCTAATATTTTTATTGGTTTCATAGCCTCAAAATGATACCATAGATAATTAAAAAATCAAGTAAGAAACCCAAAAGAAACAGTCAAATTTATATTGACATTTTTTAAGAAACAGGGTATATACACATTTCAGGTATTCTTTTATTAAAGTATTAGAGGTAACTATGAAAAAATTTCTTTTGATTATTATAATCCTGGCTTTGGGAACAGCGCTGGGCTGTAAGGCAAAACCGGACGAAGGACTAAAAAAATATCTATTGGAAAACGCGGATTCGGTTATTATAGCATTCTATGCTCACGGAAAAGGGAAGGACGCGAAAGTAAATGCCTCCTATTTTACTGTCACATTTGATTCAAAAGAAAAGATCGGGGAAGTTGCCGGGTTTATTTCCGATGAAGAGTCTGCCCTGTTCAAATGCGGCTACCAGGGGGCAATTACCTTTTTAAAAGATGGGAAAAATGTACTGTCCGATACTATGGAATTCAATATTCATCCCGGCTGCCGTCATATTGAGTTCTTGTTTAAAGGTAAGGCATGCTCCAGGAGCCTTACGGAAGAGGGCTATAATTACCTGGTGGAGAAGTATAAAGAGGTTCCGCAAGAGCTGCGGATTTAGAGGAAGGGAAGGGATGGTAATCGGTGGCCCTAAGTGCCGGGTTATCGGTTATCGGTGCAGAAAGGGGTCTGGGCTTCCTTCATCATAACGAGGGGTTGAAACCCCACGTTATGAGAAAACCCATCACCCTGGTGAACTTATTTATAAACAGAGCCTGTTCTACCGGAAGATGTTATCCGGGGTTCTGCTCTGCTGCCCTATGGGGTTAAAACCCCGGGCTGATATGGGTCCATTTTCAATAACTCTTACGCCCCCCTTCCCGGAATCTCCATAGCCCTGGCCAGAAACCAGCCAGTAAAGGCGTTGCACTGCAACGTCTCTCAGAACCAAACCTTTGCCGGAGCATCTTCGCAAAACAGACCCCGGTATCGACACAGTTTCTGACCTATTTTTCCCGGCTTCGCAGGTGTTGTTCTTTACCGATTACCTTCCCCCTGTCTTAAGGCTCCACCCTTAGAACTCCAAGAGCCGCGCCGCTGTACAATGTTTTCCCGTGGCCAATTTCCGTGGCAGCCCAGGTGCTGTTGTACCGTACCGTATTGCCTACGGGGTAAGAAAAAACCGAAATTCCGGTTTTCCAGTCCAGAGCTTCAAAAGTCCAGATACCGGCTCTCTGGCCAATATCATATATCAATCCTGAAGCAGCGCTCATTGTGGGGATGCCGTTGGGAAGGCTTACTTCTTTGTTGACCCAGGCAGAGGCAAGTTTTTTTGTCCCGGGATCCCAGACGAATTTTTCAGCGCCGTAAGGAGCAATCTCGGGATCGCCCGATCGCAGAATGCTGAAGATCCTGTTTTTGCTGTCTGTTTTAAGCTGGTTATTTACAACCAGGGCACCATAGCCTCTGACGCAAACCGATTGCTCGGAAAGGGTTTTTGTCGCGGAAGCATTACCGAAAGTAACAGGAACCTGGGCGGCAATCCTTCTGTCTTTAGAGCCGGGGATTTTTTTCCAGTTTGCCGGGATTTTGTCCCGCCAGAATAATACCAGGTGCATGAGTTCTTGACCGTCCGTTATAACAACAAATTTATCCTGGTTTCCTGTTCCCATAAGGGTAGGAGTGGAACCGGAGCCCAAACCCAGGCGTACCCCTTCAATATTTTCACCAATTTCATAATCGGCGCTCCAGCCGCCGTCTTTTTCATCAGTGGAAAGCTTCTCTCCGGTCCATTGAACGCGGTACATCTTTTGGCTGGTAACAACATAAATTCCACCGTCTTCGTCACAGGCGAGAGAATTGGAAATTTCTTCATTCTCTCCAAAACGAAAGTAAACTGCTTTGTCGAAGTTCCGGGATACAAGACAGAGAAGCCCGCCATTGGTGGTAACCGCGATCATGCCGTCGTAGGTAAGGGTAATGCCGTTGATTATTCGTACTTCATCTTCTTTTGTCTTTTTAAGTTTGCTCGCCGGTATTTCGAAAACGCCTTTGAGCGCGATTGGTGAACCTGCTTTTCCTGACTCCGCGTCGCCATAGGCATAGATCTTTGTTAATTTCGGAAGAAAAAAGTCACCGTTTTTATCGATGAGCGTGTAGGCTCCGGATATGCCAATGTCGGGGTTAAGTAAATCAAAAAGCTTATAATCCGCTTTTTGTACACTGTCGATATAATTCAATTCTCCATCTTTGTACCGGGCTTTAAATACCGATCGAATATTGCTGCCCCAGAGAACCCGGCTTCCGTCGGGGTATTTGCCGGAAATAGCAATGGTAATGAGTCCCGGCATACCCTGAAGAGTCTCCAATTTTTTCCTCTCTATTTTTTTCTTCGGCCCTTCATAAGGAGAAGACGCCTGGCAATAGGGATTCCGGTGGCTCATGGGCCAGGGAGAATCGGCCAGGTATTTGTTTATGGGCGGTTCATTCCCGTCATCACTGTAATAGACCTTTTCCGCGTAAGCTTCTTGAGCCAACGGGCTTTTTTCCTTACCATCCAGCTCTTTGGTACAGCCTTGCAGGATGGCCACAAGTAATAGAATAGATGCTAAAAATAATACTGTTTTTGTTTGTAAAAGCATAAAATCTCCTTTTTCTTAATTAAAATATAATCTCTCAAGGAACTTGATCTGTTTGCCCCCTATCCCCCCGAGGGGGAAGAAGATGATGGAAAAAGGTTTCTAAACCCACAAAGGTACAGAGCCTTTCCAAAAACTCTTGCGACCCCTGCGAGGGGTGCGACCCCTGCGAGGGGTGCGACCCCTGCGAGGGGTTGGGGGGTATAAACTAATTAATATCAAAATTAATAAAATTAATCGACCGGATCTATAAATTCGGATTTATTTTTTTAAGGTTTTGTTGGGGCCGTGGATTTTCCGGTATTTAACCGGGGACATGCCGGTGAATTTTGAAAAGGCATCGTAGAAAACCGATTTGGTGTTAAACCCCACAGCGAACGCGGTGGATAATATAGAGCGATCCGGCTCTAAGAGCAGAATTTTTTTTGCTTCTTCAACGCGAAAGCGGTTAATATAAGTGCTGAAATTGATTTTCAGCTGATTATTAAGAAATTCCGATAATTGGTGAGATGAAATGGAAAGATGCTCAGCGAGTTTTTGAAGGGTAAGGTCTTCGTCATAAAATAACTTCTCCTCTTCCATAAGCTCAGTAAGGCGTGTCCTGAGCGTTTCGAGATTGAGCCCTTCTATTAAAGAACGTTCGTATCGTTTCTTCTTTATTTTTTTTCTGAACCAGTGCAGGAATTCAGGGTAGATTTGACCAACAATGTAGATAGAAATAACCAGGAGACTCAGCATTGTCATTGCAATCCTGGAAACGGTAATTTCTTTATAGATTAATGAAAGGATCATAAGAAAAAGAATAACAAGAGCCAGGCAAATACCGGCAAATGATATTTTAACGGGACTATCCTTTTTTTCGGCAGATAAAAATGAAAAGACTCTTAATTTAACCAGTATAACGATAAAATAAATTGAAATGAGCACTATTCCCAATGAATGAAAGAGGAAAGGAATATTGTAAAATACCAGGGTATAATAAATATTTTTAAGAAAAGAGGAATTGCTGTAATACGTGATGGTTATAAGAATACGGAGTAAAATTGCCCCTGCCGCCGGAATAAAATGGAGTAATTTTTTTTTGTCGATAGTATAATCGTATTTGAATATATATTGAAAATAGAGATACAGGGCAGGCCCAATTAAAAATTTAACGAACCGTATTGGCTGAAGCCCCACTTCAATGGGGGAACCGGCGTAAACAACAGTATAATACTGTTGAAGTTGTATAATTCCAATACAGGATAACAGTATACAAAGAAGCCGGTTCCCGGTTTTGTGCGCGGGATTGAGCAATTGCGTGAAACCCATTAGCAAAGCAAGCGCGCCGCCAAAGAATATTAATAAATTTGTAAGATCCGATAGCATAATGACAGAATAACAACATAGTGGAGAAAATATCAATATAAAAATATATGGGTATTTCAAACAGAAAAATTATCTGGACAAAATTTTGAGGATAAAAAATCATGCAATCAGTGTAGAGCTGGAATTCTCATGAAAAAAAAAGACAACAACATCCTGGCTGCAAAAGTCATAGAAGTTAACCCGGATCATTATAGACTCCCCTGTTCCGAATGTGGAGAAATCGCGGCCAGTTTTAAAGTTGGTATGATGCAGTTTGAAAAGAAAAAAGGACTTATTTATAGAGGTATAACTCATTCGAAGTTATTGGGGTTAAGACATGCCAGGAAAATATTCAAATGGTTAAAAAAAGGTAATATTTCAAAGGTTCATTATTACGTGCAAAAGAATGAACTAATGGAAGACGGTATTGACGCGTATTGCCCTGAATGTGATAAGATATACTGCCGAAAGGACTATAATGTGTGTGAAGAATGGGATGAGGGATATTATGATTATGCCATTGGGATCTGTCCTTGCGGACATAAGAGAATTCTTGACAAGTAATTCACCCCTGTATATCACTTTTGAAGTATTTTTAAAATAAGTTAAATATAATTAAATTTTTTCTTGTATAAAAATGTGACTCTGTATAAATGTCGAAAGCTATTCAAAAATTTTATATTTTGTGAGTAGAAAATCTTTTTGGCATATTGGTATGAATACACAAAAGTATATTAAATATTTTTTTTTATCCGTATTTGGCCTGATCTTTACTTCATTTGCCGCTACAACGGTCTACTATAAAGTCATTCCCTATTTTGTCCTCAATGATATGGTTGAAAAGTTTGAAGACGCCTGTTATTCAAATAATCTTAATGAGTTTTACCATGTCGTAACTAAAAATTCATCACTTGTTAAATATGTTAACGAAGAAACGGAAAGCAAAGGGATTAATTCTCTTTTTGACACGTTTAATAAGTTTCAAAAGGGTTTTTCAGTAATGAACATTCATTATAATGAGGTGGATGTTAAGAATCAAGATGGACAGAAAGAAACTATTCTGGGAAATATCAAAAAAGTGGCAAAAAAAGACGGAAGAGAAAAGATCTTAGGCAGAATAACACTGATAAAAGTAAATGAAGAATGGAAGGTTCACCAGTTTAAGTTTTCCAAATCATTGAGAATTTAAAAAAGTCAGTGATCCGGATGATATATGAGCAGGCACTCGATGAGTTTCTGCTCACTGAGTGTCTGCTCAATTGTTTTTTACTTATTTAATTTTTCTCCGGTTTTTACCCGCAGTATCAAGCCCCATTTGCCCCCCCGGGTTCATAATATTATTGGGATCGAAATGTTTTTTGATAGTTCTCAGCAAGCCCATCTGCTCCTTACCCAGGTGTTCTTCCATCCATGGTCCGATCATTCGACCTACTCCATGATGATGGCTCAGTGATCCCCCGCTTTTTTGAATGGTATCAATTATTCCATACTGGAATTTGATATATTCTTTAACATCATCGGTTTTTAAAAAGTAAATAAAATAGAGATTTGTTCCCTGGGCGTAAAAATGGGATCCGTGTGCCATGTTAATGGTATGCGGAAAACTTTTCATATAAGCCATAACTTCGTTGTAAACAGTATGCAGGTTGTCCCAGGTAACACTGGTTTCAAGAGTATCCGACAGGATACCGAAATCCTGAAGATCTTCTCTCAGGTATGGGTGTTTATACCGGTCCGGTTCCCAGTGCCTGGTAGGATAGCCTGAGAGGTTAAGCCCTCCGTGCTTTTTACAGATTTTTTTTACGTTTTTCTTTATATTTTTAGTAAACCCTTTTTCTCCGTCGGCAGAACCGAGAAAGAGGCATTTTTTGCCCGGTTTAAAACCGCGAAGGGCAAAGAATTTATCAATGATGCTGCCATCGAAACCATAGAGCTTAAAAGCGAATTGGGTCTCTTCGTGGTCCAGGAGCCTGAAAACAGCAGGCATACCAAACTCGCCCTGGGAAATTTCACGGCCTGCGTTGACGGCGTCTTCCCATGAGGGAAAAAGAAAGCTGAAATATTGCCGGTTTTGGGGCGTATGCCGGAAGATCTTCATCTTGAGCTCAACCAGAACACCATAGGTTCCTTCGCTTCCTTTCATAATATCGTTTATTTTTGGTCCTGTGGCAGTGGCCGGGTAGTCCAGGGTAGAAATGATACCGTTGGGAGTAATATATTCCTGGCTTAAAACAATATCATAAGCATCACCATAGTATGATGATTGCTGGCCCGAACCAAGAGTAACAATCCATCCGCCAACTGAGGAATATTCAAAAGACTGGGGAAAATGACCGCAGGTATACCGCAGCCTGGTGTTAAATTGTTCCGGCGCGTTGTTGAGAACATCTTCATAGGCCGGACCCATCATCCCTGCCTGAACTACAGCAGTCTGGTCGCGTTCGTTAATTTCCAGGACTTTGTTCATGTGCGTGCTCATAACCAGGGTTATTCCCCCTTTGGCCGGCTTCAGGCCGAAGTTAACAGAAGACCCGCCGCCGTAAACGTATATGGGAATTTTTTGCTGGTTGCAGTATTTAACAATCAGCTGAACGTCCTCTTTATGGCGGGGATGGACCACCAGGTCGGCAACAGCATCAATAATTTCTCTTCTCAGGTACATGGCCTCTTCAAGTGTTTTGCCCGTGGCAAACTTGAGCCTGTCATAATTATCAAAAGAGATGTTTTCCTCGCCAACAATGGCGGCAAATTTCTTGATCTGAGCCTTAGAGAGTTTAACCGTTTTTTTGTAGTTAACGAGCTCATTTCCTTCAAACTGCTTCTCTTTGAAATCGCTATCAGTAAGATTAAAGGTTTCTTTAAGCTGCTCATAAAGCCTTGCGCTGGGGTGCTTGAATCCCAGGGGATTGCCCCACTTAAAAATTGACCGATATGAGCCCTCTACCGGTGCGTCTTCCTTCCAATCCGGTTCAAATTCCGGTTTTTTAGCCATAATAGTCCTCCACTCTTTAATTTGGTTCTCGGTCCGATGGTCCGACCAATTATACTATGAGTTATCCCGTTTTTTTTGTCAAGGAAAAACAGGTGAAAAGTATTTGACGCGGCAGTATTACCAATATAATAATTTTATCAGAGTATTATGAAAAAGATACCCGGCTACATAATTCAAGAAAAAATTGATGATACCAGGTTTGCAGTTGTCTATCGCGGACAAAAAGAGAACACTCCGGGCACGGTTATCATCAAAGATTTAAAAACCGAAGCACCTACTCCATCTGAGATAGCCCGGTTTAAACAGGGCTATGAGGATATCAGGCGTTGTGCAGTTGATGGTATTATAACGGTTTATGATATCATTGAGCATCATAACAGCTTTGCCCTTATCCAGGAAGACTTTGATGGCGCCCCGCTAAAACAATTTTTATCTTCAAATAAAATGAGTATAAAAAGATTTCTTAAAATCGCAATAGCGCTTGCGGATATCCTGGGACACCTGCATAAAGAAAATATTATTCATAAAAATATAAACCCCGGGAATATTTTAATAAACAAAAAAAGTGGGAAAGTAAAAATATCCGGTTTTGGTGAGAAAGAAACGCTTGCCTATATTTCACCCGAACAGAGCGGAAGAATGAACCGGGACGTAGATTATCGTACTGATATTTATTCCCTGGGAATTGTTTTTTATGAAATGCTAACGGGGAGCGTTCCGTTTGAAACAGATGATCCTATGGATATGATCCATTCTCATATCGCGCGGAAACCGGTGCCGCCCTTTGAATATGACTCGTCTATACCGGAAGTTTTATCGCTTATTGTTATGAAATTATTGTCAAAGACCGCGGAAGAGCGCTACCAGGGCTGCTTCGGGTTAAAAGCAGACCTGGAAAAATGCCTGGAGCAGCTTAATGAGAAGCGTAATGAGAAAGGAAAAATTAAAAAGTTTGAACTTGCCAAACACGATATTTCCATAGAATTCAGGATACCCCGGGTTCTGGTTGGACGGGGAAAAGAGATTATTGTCCTCATGGAAACCTTTGACCGTATTTGCGCTTCTTCTACCAACAGCGTAGAGGCTGTCCTTGTTTCCGGTCATCCCGGTATTGGAAAATCTGTTCTTATAAATGAGATCCATAAACCAATCGTCGCGAAAAAAGGATACTTCATTTCCGGGAAGTATGATCAATTCAGGAGAGATATTCCCTACAGCGCGCTTATCCAGGCCTTCCAGGGACTGGTGGAACAAATACTTACGGAAAGTGAAGAAAATATCCGTGCCTGGAGCGAAGCGTTTAAAGAGGCTCTTGCTCCCAATGGAAAGATCCTTTGTGAAGTTATTCCCTCAATTGAAATTATAATCGGCAAACAGCCCCCGGTGCCCGAACCTGGTCCGGAGGAATCTCAAAACAGGTTCAATATTGTATTTATAAATTTTGTAAATGCCCTGGTGAAAAAGAACCGCCCTATTGTACTATTCCTGGATGATCTGCAATGGGCGGATTCCGCGAGCTTTAAGTTACTAAATATGTTAATAAGCAATCCAGCCATGCGGCATCTTTTTCTCATCGGGGCATACCGGGATACGGAAGTAGACGAACATCATTTACTTAAGACAACAATACGGGAAATAGAAAACGCGCAGGTGCCATTGAAAAACATTCTCCTCTTGCCGCTTACTGTTGAACAGGTCGGCAGTTATCTATCCAGTCTCTTCCGGTGTAAAAAAGAGGCGGCATCGGCATTAGCTGAAATAATTCATAATAAAACCGGCGGTAATCCCTTCTTTGTAAACCAGTTCCTGAAAACACTCTATGAAAGGGATCTGCTTAAATTGGATCCTCAATGGGGCTGGAAGTGGAATATTGAAGCAATCAGGCAAATGAAGGTTACCGAGAATGTCGTAGAATTTATGGCAGGCAGAATTGCTCACCTGCCTCCCGCGACACAGGAAATTCTAAAGATCTGCGCTTCCATTGGGAACAGGTTCGACCTGGAAACGGTTTCCATGATCTATGAAAAACCGATTGAAGAGACCCTGGCCGGGTTAACGTATGGCATACAGGAAGGCATGATCAGCTTTTATGGGAACCGGTACATGTTTTATCATGACAGGATCGAAGAAGCAGCGTACTCTCTTATTCCTGAAGATAAAAGAGCCGCGATGCATTATAAAATCGGGAGTTACCTGCTCAAAAATACAAAAAAAGAAGAGTTGAACGACAGCATCCTGGTAATTGTTGATCAACTCAATTCCGGAATTTCCATGATTTCCATGACCTCCTCTGAGGAAGAAAAATACAAACTCGCGGGATTGAACCTGGAAGCGGCAAAAAAAGCAAGACTGTCGGCCGCGTATGAGTCCGCGTTTAATTATTTTAAAAACGGTCTTCGTTTAATACAAGGGATGGAATTCTGGCAAAAGGAGTATGCCCTGGCACTGGCGCTCTATACCGGGGCAACTGAAGCCGCTTACCTGAATAATAACTATGAAGAGATGGAAGAGTTCGCGTCGGAAATATTAGAACATGCAGGGTCTATTCTGGATACAGTGCGGGTGTATGAAATAAGAATATCAGCATTAATGGCTCAAAACAGGCTCCATGATGCTGTTGCTGCCGCCCTGGTTGTGTTGAAAATGCTCGGAGTAAAATTTCCAAAAAGAATTGGAAAGTTCGCGGTACTGGTTTCATTATTTAAAATAAAATCAGGACTCCTTCTCTCGGGAAAAGATTCCGGGAGTTTTACCGGTCTTCCAAAAATGAGTAATCCTTATTCTATGGCGGCAATGCGCGTCATGTCTAAAGTGAGCACCAGCGCCTATTTTATTCAGCCCGAACTGATTCTTCTCATCGCGTTAAAGGGCGTTAGCCTTTCCATTAAATATGGGAATTGCCCGGAGTCGGCTTTTACGTATATTGGGTATGGATTTGTTCACCAGGTTCTCGGGGATATTGATTCCGCGTATACACTTGGAACAGTGGCGTTAACGGTATTAAATAATATGGAAGCCAGGGGAGAGGAACCGAAATCACACCTGGTTGTGAACACCTTTATTCGCCACTGGAAAGAACATGTACGGAATACGCTGGAGCCGCTGTGGAACGCCTGCCTGGCGGGCCTGGAAACCGGGGATATAGATTTTGCCGGGCATAACGCCATGATGTATTGTGTGCATTTGTTTCTTACGGGGAAAAACCTGGAAGAGTGCCATACTAAAATGCTTCAGTTTATAAATTCCCCGGTCCTGGTAAAGCAGACAACACAGCTCCGGGTAAAAAAGATTTATCACCAGGCAGTGCTAAACCTGGTGAATGTTCCGGATGATCCGTGCCGCCTAACGGGAGAAAGTTATTCGGAAGAGATAATGCTTCCCCTGCATCTTGAAGGAGAAGACAGGACGGCGTTAAGTGAATTCTATTTTATCAAACTGGTGCTTTGTTATACTTTTGAGGATTACAGCCAGGCGCTTGAAATGGCAAATAAATCCCATGAATTGCTGGATGCCAGGAACGCGGCATTCAGCTCCGGAGTAAACCATTTTTACGATTCCCTTACCCGGCTTGCCCTGTATCACCGGAGCGGCAAAAAGGAACAAAAAAGGATTTTAACCAGGGTGCGGGAAAATTTGAAAAAAATAAAAAAATGGGCTTTTCACGCGCCAATGAATTACCAGCATAAGTATTACCTGGTTAAAGCGGAACACGCCGCTGTTCTGGGAATAGTTCCTGACGCGATTAAATATTATAACCTGGCAGCCAGGGAAGCCGGACAGAATGGATTCCTCAGTGAAGAGGCATTGGCGTATGAACTTACCGCGAAATTCTGGCTCTTTCAAAAAAATGAACCCCTGGCTCAGTTTTATGCCGTAGAGGCGCGTAAGCGCTATAGTCAGTGGGGAGCTCTTTCCAAAGTAAAACATATGGAAGAAGGGACCTTTAGCGGCATGCCCTTAAGAGCAGCACCCCCACCCGCGGAGAATAACTCCGGGAATTTGATGGACCTTAGTACGGTTATAAAGATCTCACAGGCTATTTCCAGTGAAATTGATCCCTATAAATTGCTGGAAAAGATCATGAAGTTTTCGATTGAGAACGCCGGTGCTGAAAAGGTCTTTTTAATATTAATAAATGAGGATGATAAAAAACTTTATATAGAAGCCTCGGGTAACGTTGGAGTCGGCAAAGATGAAGAATTCCAGGTTCTTCAATCGGTCCCGCTTGAACAGAGTAATGAGCTTCCACTATCAATAATAAATTTTGTGAATAAAACCCAGGATTATATTGTTTTAAATAACGCCCAGCACGATAACAGGTTTATTAATGATCAGTATATAATAAAGAACAGGTCCAGATCGATTCTTTGCGCTCCAATTATGTACAAAGGCGTTCTTTCCGGAATCATATATCTTGAGAATAATTTAACAACAGACGCCTTTACTCCGGCAAGAGTTGAGGTTTTGCAAATATTTTCTACCCAGGCAGCCATTTCAATAGAGAATTCCAGGCTCCTGGCGCACCGGGAGATCGCGGCAGCACTGAAAGCTAAAATAGAAATCGCGGCCCATATTCAGCGGGCCCTGGTTCCGGAAAACCCGGCTATTGATGGATTTGAAATTACCGCGTATATGAAACCCGCGGATGTTGTTGGGGGCGATTATTATGATGTTATTAATGGAAAAGATAATGATTGGCTCATCATTGGTGATGTTTCCGGGCATGGGGTGCCCGCGGGGCTGATAATGATGATGGTGCAGACCGCGATACAGACTGTACTCAAAAGATTTCCCGATACAAAACCGTCGGAACTGCTGGTAATGGTAAATGAAGCTATTGAATATAATCTTCATTGTATGGATGAAGAAAAATATATGACTATTACTGCCTTTTCCATTGATAAAAAGGGAAACGCTCTTCATTCCGGTCTTCACCAGAACCTGCTTCTTTACCGGAAAGAATCGGCGCGTGTTGAGATTATTAAAACCAACGGCTTATGGCTCTCCTGGTGGGACCTGGGAAGGCCCCGGGATTTGAATTTTGAACTAACACTCAACCCGGGAGATACCTTGCTTCTTTTTACCGACGGTATTACGGAAGCACGGAATAGTGAAAAAAAATTATTCTCGGAAAAGCGTTTGGCTTCAATCCTGGAACAATGGGGAACTTCTTCCAGCGGGAAGATCAAGGATGTGATCCTTGATGAACTGGAAGGATATTCCACGTATGATGATGCAACCATGGTAGTTCTGAAAAAGAACTAAAGAGAAATTAGCAGGTTAATAGCCTTCGTCGACTTCTTCCGTATTATTATTAAACTCATCTATCTTTTTTTCAAGTCTTTCCATCCTGTCCGGCAATTCCGGATCTCCTTCAATTAAAGGATTCTAATAGCCCGGGCATTATTTTCCCGGAAAAATATGATAATAGATTTCATTGAAACAAGGTTGATTCTGTTATTGAGATTTTGTACCGGTTCTTGCTCTAAATGAGCCTGCATTGGAGTAAATCTGCCGTTTTTTCCGGCAGCCCCCAAAAAAGCTGCCATGAAACCACCCCGTGCATCTCCGAGGAGCTTATCACATAATGTTTGAACCGGTTGTTATCGGTTGGAATGGGGTCTTCCTGGGGCAGGCCCAGGAGGGAATCAAGGTGATTCGCCACAGCATATGCCACAATCGCAGAAACCGACATTTTGCGGAATTTTCGAAGATCGATACAAAATTCATAAACATCTTCCTGGAACGAGATATGGAATTTATGCCAGCTATCCTCCACCGGTTCGGAATCGGGATCAATATCGGAGTCGGTAACGGAATCCGGGTCAAAGTCCGGATCAACGGCAGGAACAAGGCGTTGATATTGAACCGCAATGGCCATGCGTGGGGAGAAGTTTTTCTCGTTCATGACTTTTTTCAGGAGTTTAATAATGACCCTGGTTCTGGAAATATCAAGCGTTTCGGCAGCGGCATTGACTTTTTCAAGAATGGATACTTTGAAGTTGATAGTGGTGTTTATTATCATAAAAATGCTCCTGGAAATTTATTATCAGCATGATTTTTTTGTTTTTAATGTAACATGCCCTTATTAATAGAGCATCATTTTAGGGGAAAAAGTAACAAACTTTTTTTGAATTTGTTAAAAAAATGCAAATTTCGGCAGGCGGTTCCATAAGTGCAGCCCCGGGATGAAAAATAATTGACAGCCTTCATTCTGCTTATATACTGTAAGTATGAAACTATTAAAAATAACAACACCACTATTGATTGTTCTATGGGCCAATTTCTTTATCCACGGCGCGCCAAAAGGGAAAAAAGAGATTTATGCGAAATCAAAGATCGAAAAAGTCATGGTATACCAGGACCGGGCGCTGGTAACCAGGAGAACAGTTCCCCTGAAGCTGGCTTCCGGAACCTATGAAATAAACCTGCGGGATCTTCCCCAGTATATCAATAATGATTCCGTAAGAACAAAGGTTTATAGAGGCCGTGATGCCCACATTAAGATCCTTGATGTGGAGATAAAAACATATCAGCTGGAAAAAGCTCCTGAAGAGAAAAAGCGTTTAATACAGGCAAAACTGCAAAAATATTTAGATAAAAAGAAAAGGATCAACAACAGGCTTGCAGTTTTGAATATAGAAAATGAATATCTTAGTGATATAGAAAAGAAATTCCTGGAAACTGCGGGTTACCAGGGCGGCCCAAAAGTAAAGGTTTTTCAACGCCTTAAAGTGAACGATTATAATGCCATGCTTAATTACCTGGTCAAAAAATACAGCGCTAATATGAACGCGAGACTCAAAGAAGAAATCAACAAGCGGGCCGTAGATAAAAAAATAGCCTTTATTAAAGGTAAAATGTATAAATTGAATATCCGTCAATCATCAATCCCCAGGAAAAAACTGGTTAAAACAACAATTGAAGTTTCAAAACCGGGCAAGTATATCCTGGATATTTCATACATCAATTACCGGGTAAAATGGGAACCCAGTTATGATATAAGAGTGATGGTAGAGAATAAACAGACAGAATTTATTGGTTACGGAATTGTTTCTCAAAACAGCGGAGAAGACTGGATAAATTCAAAAGTCTCCTATTCAACAGCCCAGCCCGCGCTCCAGGGGCTGCTCCCGGAGCTGCTTCCGCTCTATGCTACACTGGCCGCGAAGGTTGAAAGGCAGAGCGGAAGAAAAAAATATCAGCAAAAATTTTCTTCTCAACAGGCGTTTAACAGGGCCATGCTGGACAATATCAATATCGCCGCGGACAAGTCTCCCTATTCCGGGGAAGGGCTTTTCACCAGTACTGCTTCCGTCCGGAGTAAACAGCAGGTTGGCTCCCTTGTTTTTGACGTGCTAAAACGCTCCGATATTCGAAGTGACAATTCACCGCACCGGACCGCCATAAGCAACCAGTCATTCCCCGTGAAATTTGAATATATCAGTATACCAAAAATTAATCCCCATGCCTATTTGCAGGCAATAGGCAAAAACAGTATGAAGACTCCTATTCTAAAAGGGAAACTGAATATTTTTATGGGAAATGATTTTGTGGGCTCATCCAATACGGGCAATATTTTACCGGGTGAAGATTTTGAACTAACCTTAAGCGTCAATGAAAATATCAGGGTAACCAGGAAGCTCGATGAAAAGGAAGTGAAGGAATCGGGATTTTTAAGCAGTACCCAAAAAACCAGGTATACCTTTTTTATTAAAGTAGAGAACTACACCGGGAATGATATCATCATGAATATACTGGACCAGGTGCCGGTGAGCAACCAGGAAGATGTTGAGGTTGAAGTTCATAAATTTTCCCATAAGCCCGTAATGAGGAATAAAAAAGGAATAATAAAATGGCAGCTAAAAATGAGATCAAAGGAAACAGTTAAATTAACGTTTTCTTTTACGCTCTCCGTTCCCGAAGGAAAAGAGGCCGCCTTTTTTAAAACCCTGCTTCCGCCATCGCTCTATTTGCAAAAACTGCCGCAGGTTAATACGGAGGAAGATTTATTTGATTATAATGTCAAGGAGAAGAGCAGAGGCCCTGCCATGAGGACAAAGATGTATTAAGATGCAGCATGAGATCACCAGACCATGTGAACTGCTTAACGAAAACGGGCTCCTGAAGGAACCGGGCTGGGCCAGGCAGCCCTTGTGGAGATACGACCGGGAAAAGATTCAAGCTTCACGGATGAGAATCAAAGAGTGGGATTATTATAGTTTGGAAAATAAAAAAATAAACAACAAATTAAGAAGGAGAAGACTATGAGAAAAAAAAGTTTTAGCGTTGCTATACTGTTTTTATTAGTAACACTGATATTTAGTGTTGCTTTTGCCGAGAATTATCCCAATGATAATCCTAATCAGGCAAAAATAAAAGAGAGTGACTGGCAAGTTGTAAAAGCAAAGAGGGCAACTGTTGCAAGTCTTGAAGACGCTGGGGTTCTTCCCGGAGGAAAAATTACAGTTCAAATGACAAAGAAAGTTTTTGGCACAACGACAAAGAAACTCAAGGGTAATGCCACGCAAGTAATGACTAAACTGGCAGCTATTATCCCGGCATATTCTCATGAAACAACCAGAAATCTTTTTTACAAGATTGTTTCACGAGGCCAAGTCGATTGCCAGTCCACACTCATCGCGCGGGGAATAGTTCCCGGAAGAGGCGTAATGGATTCAAAGAATTATGGGGGACATTTTGTGTACACCCGTATTATTACAAAGGAAATTACCCGGCCTGTATTTGTATCCGGCCTTGTTGGTGGCGAATCGGAAATTCTATTACTTTTCAAAGCCTTGCCCCTCACTACCGAGAAACTGGTGGTCGTTAATAAATCCGATGGGAAAGGAGCAGTTGAAAAAGCAACCGAGCAGCTTAACGCAAATAAAAAAACTCGCTTCAAGGCAATGCTTGGACAGTATAGTGATATGCTGGAAAGCTTTCGCATGAATCATGAGGTTGGCATTTCCCGTGGCATCAGTCTTAAATATCTTCAGTGTATAATTGTTAAAAGATTAAAAACGAAAAAAAGTGCGGGAGCTATCAAACGGGAAATCGTACAGTATCTTAAGGGGCATAAAATTGTTCGAAAAACTGCTAAAGACAGAATGTTAAGAGGTTCGATACCGGTAAAAGGGACAACTCTTTATAAATCCTTAAAGGGTCAAATTAACAGAAACCCCAAAGATATTATTTTTGTTGTTGAAAAAAATGTAAAGAGAAGTGATATTCTTGGCATGGGTCTATAAAACTGATAAAGCGGCATCTTAATATGCCGCTTTATTCAATTGGGCTTTAGAAAACGACGCAGAAGTTTGATATCCAGGTTTTCAAGGTAGTCTCTTCCAAACAAGTTTTTGAACGGCGTATACGCCAACACCTGAGATGGGTGAGTCAGGGGAAAAAGGGTTTGTCCCTATCGGGTTAATCGGCGCAATAGGGATGCGGAAGTTCATGGAGCAAAACGAAAGAGAAGCATTAATACGATAAAGACCATCCCGGAGTATTAGCCCGGTCCCGAAACTGGCGCTAAATCTACTCTACTGCTTATGATTTTTCTTCTGTCTTTTCAACTCTTTTCTTAAGCTCTTTATTCATTAAATTAAAGCCTTCTTCCGTTGAGTCGAAATTGAAAAAAGGAACTAATATTCCCTTGAAATTTTCTTTCTGAACTAATTTTGTTTTATTTTCTTCAAGTTTCGTAAGTTCAAAAGTATGCTTCCCGGTGAATATTCCCGGCAGCAGAAACTTCCCTTCCCATTGTAAAATCTTATTTTTCTCTTTTAATTTAATCTCCGGCGTAAAAACCATGGGGTCACTTCCTTTCGCATGAAAGGTAACTTCTATGGTATTTCCTTCTTTTATGTCCCCGGTTAATTTTTTAATAAATGGATTCCAATCGGGATATTTGCTAAAATCGGTTAACTCAAGCCAGACCGTATTAATTGGAGCATCCATTGTGATTTCAGTTGTAATATCTTTTTTTCCAAAAGTTGATAGAAGTGATATGGTAATTGCTAATATTGCAAACGCGTATAATCCTTTTTTTTTCATAGATAGTACTCCTTTTAAAATAATAAAATTATTCGTAGGCAGCGCCGCAATTAACGCATTTCGCGGTTTCTGTTAACGGATACCTTGACCCACAATACTTGCAGGCAACAAGGCGGTAAAGCGTTTTTTTGTTTGCTTGATTATTATCTTTTACATTAATAACTTCTATTTCTTTTGAAATGGCTGATGTGAGATTGACCATGTCCGTAAGTTCTGCGGCCGGATTATTTTCTTTTACTTTGAATTTAGTTATAATATCGTCGTGCCTGATTATAAAATATTGGCATTCAGTGCCGGTTAATGTTTGTATAAACATGTTTCGCAGCTTGTCTGAAATACGTTCCCATAAATCCAGGGCAGGTTCTATTGGAACAGGGGGGGAGTTTTCCAAAAATAATCCCTTTGATACAAATACTCGAACAAGGTCACTATCCGAAAAAGGATCATTTTCATCGTTTTCATTTTTTGTGGGGATCTTAGATTCATCATACATAATTTGAAAAAGTTTAATGCGATTTTTTACTTTACAGAGAATTTCAAAACCAAGACCGCTTGTGCTTCTACAGGTTATTTTAATTGGAAATCCTTTCCGGACGCCGCGTAATTCAATTTTTTCGCCATTGTCAACGAATGTTTTTATTTTAAAAGAATCAAAACTCTTTCCAACTGTTTCTAACAGTTTTCTAACAAATGTGAATTTTTCTTCTTTGCTGTATTCTCTAAAGGTGGTTAACTCGCCGCCAGGCGTTACGTTCTCTTCTTTCTCAAAGAGTTGAGAGGTGAAAAAGTTTTTTAGGAACTTTGAGATTAAACGGATCCCGCTTATTAAAAAGAAAATAAGAAAAAACGCGGTAACAGCATCGGGCTTATGAAAAATATTAAAAGAAAAAACGTTATTTGTTTTTATTTGTTCAAAAATAATATCTATTTTTTTCTCAATTGGCTGGTCATTACCAATGATGGTAATAATGCCGCGCAACAAATTGAACCACAATGCTAATGCCAAAAAAAATATACCATATAATAGACTTAAAAAAGCTCTCTTTTTTGAAATCACGGTTTTTGTTTTCATAAGCAACTGCTCCTTTACGGCAACTATCACAATAAATTTTATTTAATCAACAGGTTTTGTCAAGGAAATAAACCCTGTTACCGGTCTGTGCTGCCGCGAATGGATCTTTTAATAAAAGGCTGAATTAACCGTGAAAGAATACGGGCAATTCCGTATTTAAAAAAATTAACCTTTGCCGGAATATAAAATTTTTTATTCTCCAGGGATTTGTATAATTTATAATCCGAAGGAAAGGCGTCTTTCATTTCATCAATTGAAAATATTGCTCTCAGAAAACAGAATTGTTCTATATGATAATACTCCGGAGACCAGGCTTGCGTCTTAATTTTATTAAAAAATTCTTTCGACACTTTTTTGATTTTTTTGTTATCCTTTTTTATTAGGTTGGCTGCTTTTTCATATGGCGGCGTCATTAATCCTATGCTTGTTACAGACCTGAATCCCCACAATTTCGCGACGTATTTGGTTAAATACGTAATGACTTCTTTTACTCCTGTACCGGCAGTAGTCGCGACTATCATTACGTGTTGGTTGAAAAATTGAGGCTGATGACCTATGTACGCGAATCTATCTATGAAATTCTTCATTATAGAGGTGACATTAAAATTATACGACGGTGAGGCAAGTATGACTCCGTTTGCGTTAAGAATCTGCTCTAAAATAATATCTTTATCATCTTTAAGCGGGCAGAATTGTTCACCTTTCCTGATGCAGCTAAAACAGCCAGGGCATCTTTTGAGATTCATGTCCTTTAGAAATAGATACGTAAATTCAACAGCCCCTGATTCTTTAATACTCTCTTCAATTTGTTGAGTAACCCGGTATGTATTGCCTTTTCGAGGGCTTCCCATAATGGCGACTATTTTCATTATTGAATCCTTTAACTGAATAATCCGGAAATAATTTTTTACTCAATCAACAGGCTCTGTCAAGGAAATAAAATTTCCGGGAGGTGTTATTTCTTGTCTTTTGTAAAAAGATTATTTAAATCATTTTGTCAGCCCAAAAAAGAGCTTGACGAAACACTGAATATTTAGTGAAATATACATTATGGAAGAGAGTCAAAACCGCATTCAATACCTGGAAATCTTACGAGTCATCGCAACCATTGCGGTTGTGACTTTGCACGCGGCAGGAGATTTACTCAACTCATTTAATTCCATTGGACAAAGCTGGTGGCTCATTGCCAATGGTTTTAACTCCGGTGTCAGGTGGTGTATTCCAATATTTGTTATGATAAGCGGCGCGCTGCTCTTAAGCGGCAAAACGGACTTACCTGTCGCGGTATTTTTAAAAAAGAGAATCAGAAGAGTGTTGATTCCCCTCCTCTCCTGGGGGGTAATCTATACTTTGTGGAACCACAGAGAACTTGTTGCTGCCTTTGCCCCGCTTCCCCTGAAGGATATTGCTGTAGGTTATATCCAGGGGCCAATATTCTTTCATCTCTGGTTTGTTTATATGATTCTGGGTCTTTATTTTATCGCGCCCGTTCTCCGTGTTTATATCAAAGGAGCGGACAAAAGCAATCTTAAGTACTTTATTATTTTATGCTTCATCGCAACCAGTGTATATGGTTTTATTTCCAAATTTTTCGGTATTACCGTTGGAGTGAAAATAGAATTTTTCACCGGCTATACCGGTTATTTTGTTCTGGGTTATTATCTGCATAATTATGAATTGCGGGTAAGGGACAAACGGATTATCTATCTTCTGGCTTATGCCGGGTTGTTCATAACCTTTTTGGGAACATCGTACTTTACGTATAAGAACAACGGCGCCTATTTTGATTATTTCCATACGTATTTATCCCCCAATGTTTTTTTTACCTCTCTGGGGATCTATATTTTTATGAAAGATCTAAACTGGAGTAAATTCTTATCAACAAAAATAAGGTTTAATAAATCTATCGCGGAATTCAGTTCTTTAAGTTTCGGGATCTATTTAGTACATGTGCTCATATTTCATATGTTAATGATGAAGAAACTTCCGGTTCAAATTACAGCCGGTTTTGTTCATCCCCTGGTTGGAATTCCTCTCACTGTTCTCACGACCCTGGTACTCAGCTTCCTGGCAGCAAAAATCATTAGTAAAACGCCGGTAATAAAAAAGATCTTTATTTAAGTTTAAGTACTGTTTTATTCCCCGGTTCTCATATCGGTGCAATTATTTTTAGTAATTTGAAAATTAGTGAATTCAGTCGTACAGCCGCTTCCCATTGGTGATTGTGAAACAACTCCCACACGAATTTCTTTATTCAGATTGAGTTCAAAATAGCGTACCATTTTCCAGGTTTCACCGTCTATGGAATAATGAATAGACCAATATTTATTTTTACGTAAAATACGGAGCCAAACAGCTTTTTCATTTATCTGTTCACCATTACAATCATCCGATGACTCTTTTGTTACAACAGTAACTACCGATGTATATTCAAGATCCGTTAACTCGAATGCCGCTTTGATCCAATTCTTTTCATCATCAAAAATTAAAATAGCTCCGGCATCATATGTCGATTTAAATTCCGGCTCAATTTTTACCCGTATCATGAAATCGTAATCAATAGGATCAAAGTAAAAAGGAGCATTACAGGCAAAATAGTTTGATGAGGTGTCAATGAAGAAGTCCGTTTCCGGAATAGCGGTAATTATAAATGATTGGTCAGTGATTTTATTAACAGTGCATTCGTTAAGTGTTTTCATGATTTCCTCTTGATTATTCACTGCTTATTTAACAGGTAAAAGAATAATTTGCAAGGAACTTTATTTATTTTATAAAAAAAATATGTTCCCTGGATTTTAAACTTGTGACTATTTTATATATAGTGTATTGTGTATACACAAAAAATCCAAAATTAAACAGTACTTATTCCCAGGTTCTATTTTTAGCATAAAAGCCGGTAATAATGGCGTGGAGCTGATTCCGGCGGCCCCATACTATTATTAATCACAAAAGGAGTAATTACTGAAAATTATTAACAAAAAAAGGAGCAACAGAATAATGAAAAAAAAATCTACTATTTGTTTAGCCAGTTTAATGATCGCGGTTGTAATGGTTTTCTCGGGATGTGAAGCAGGTCTTATGAGCGAGGATGGGGCCAACGGCAGTTCCGGTGATTCGGGTCATTTTAGTTTTTCCGATATATATGGAAGACTCAATAAACACCAGGAAGAGATTGAGCAATTGAAATTACTCGTTAACGCGCAGCAGCAGATCATTAATGAGCAGGAAGCATTAATTGAGAACGTAACGAATAGTTCGCTCGCTGGTCTTGAAAGCAGAGTAGGCACAATCGAGACTATGTTAGGCAATGCAGTACCGTATTATCGATTTCTTGCTAATGGGGATAACTATTATAGTACGGACCCAACAGTGCCCTGGGGATATATTTCTATGGGTGTTTCGTGCTATGTTTTAATTTCTCAACCGTCGTTTTAACATAGCGGGAATAAAAAGCCGGTGTTTTATTATACGGAAGAGGCAATGCCTCTTCCGGTAACTCTCTAAATAATTCCCTTCTCTTTTAAGAAAATATCGACTAATAATTTCCTGTATTTTGCGTCAGATTTTTTCTCTATATTCAGATTGCACGCGAAAAACCATACATCCTGTTGGGTTTCCATATATCCAACATACCACCCGATTTGTGGTTTTACTCTTTGTGCCCACCCGGTTTTTCCCCTGACGGTGAAATTTTCATTATTTTCAACTATCATAATTTTTTTTAGAATGGCGTAATGTTCCTTCTTGAAATTGAATTTTTCATTATATATTTTCTTGAGAAAGTCAATTTGTTCTCTCGCCGATATCCGTATATCGCCTTCAAGCCAGAATAAATCTACCGCGTTACCGGTTTTTTTGTTTCCATAATTGATTTTATTAACATACGCGTTATATTTTCTTAAACCAACTCTGCGAGCTAACTCCCGGTAAAACCAGATGCATGTTGCGGGAAAAGCCGTAGCGAGACTATGGTCCTTATTCCACGCGGGCCAGCCCCTGTCTTTTCCATCCCATTTTATTCTTTCATTCTCATTTTTAATGGCCTTTTCCTGAAGCGCGATTAATGTATTGGGAATTTTAAATGTAGAGGCGGGAATAAATCTTTTGTTCACTCTTTTATTATTAAAGATATACTCCTTTTGAGTCTTTAATGACGATATGATGATAGTACCATTGATTTTATTGTTTCGACAAATTCCAGCAACAGTATTATGTTTGTTATCTTTACTGCACGAAAAAAATACTATAGTTATTAATAAAATTATTATCTTGTTTTTCATTATGGGCAACATTTTTTTTAGCCTCCTGAAGGCGCATATTGATCGTAATATCTTATAATTTATGCTTATACCCGATTTCATCTAAATCACTTTTCAGAGCATCAAAATCATCTAATTGTGGATTTACTTGTTTTACCATTTTTCTGGTAATTGGTGTTTGTTTGTAAACTTTTCTCACAAAATCCAACTCTAGTTCACTTTTTTCAAATTCCTCTTCATAATACTCCATTGCCCAATTTTTATAAGTCATAGGAGAGCCATCTAGCAATTGTAATAGATCACCCGAACCATCTGAATAGCCATCATCGGGGAAATCTATATTACCTGTTTTCCACATGGTGTCATCGAATTTTTTCCAAATACAGAAAGTAGTTCCTATGCTTTTTACAGGTTCTCCAAAAATAAATTGATGAAATTCTTTTGGTAAACTATCTACTACTCCCTTCCTAATTTCTTGCACCTCTACTGTCTTTTGATTTTTTAAGTTAAAGAGCTTTTGCGTAAAAGTTTTATTTTTTTTTATGGTTACCGATTTCCACCCATTCATTTTACTTTCATGGGCAAATCCATTAATCACTGCGCCATATTTGTTAAATAATATAAGCATGTGATCACCCGAACCATCTCTCATTTCACAACATTCTTCAGCATCATCCCATTGATTATTATATGAATAATACCGATACTCCCATTCCGGGCAAATTATCGCCTCTAACGCAGATATTGATTTACAAAGATTCTGTAAATCTTTTATATCCAGTAATCGCTTTAAATTTTTTGTTGAAAGTTTATTCATTGTTTTCTTTTCCAGCTTATTTTGAGTAATGCTCAACGTAAGGATTATTGCTAAAATTATTATTTTTTTTGCATTTTTTGTCCTCTTGCTTTTAAATTATTCTTCCCGGTAATTTGCAAGTTTATTTTAAAAATATCGCGTTATTTATTATCGATCCTGCGGAAACAGCTTGACGGCTCACGGGACAATTATTACCCTTTCATATAATAACACATAACACAAAAATAAGGATTTATTTTGTATGGAAAACCATGTAGTATGTAAATTTGGTGGAAGTTCACTCGCCAATGCCGATCAGATCAAAAAAGTCAAGAATATTGTCAATGCCGACAGCAACAGGAGATTCGTAGTTGTATCGGCTCCCGGCAAGGATAAAAATGACGCGGAAAAGGTAACGGATCATCTATTCAATATCGCCACAGGCGGGCAGCATTTTAGATCAGTGCAGAAAGATATCAGCCCTTCGGCCAGTTTACAGAGTATAATGGAGAAGTTTCAAAAACTGGTTGAAGGTCTTGGCATTGAGGGTGATGATATTATTTCCGACTTAAAGAATGATCTGAAAAAAAATATACCGGGAAAACAAAAGATTGATTTCATCGCTTCCCGCGGAGAGCACTATAACGCGAAACTCATTGCCCGTTATTTTCAAAAAGAAAATATAAAAGCTGAAGTAAAATTACCTGAAGAGATTGGTCTCATTGTTAACGACAATTTTGGTGATGCCAGTGTAAAACCGGTTGCGTACAAAAATCTTAAGAAATTACTTTCCCATGATTGTGTAGCAGTTATTCCGGGGTATTACGGCATAACGGAAAAAGGAGATGTGGCGGTTTTCTCCCGCGGCGGTTCCGACCTTACGGGCGGAGAACTGGCGTATGCCCTGAACGCGGTACTATATGAGAACTGGACCGATACAGACGGAGTATACCAGGTAGATCCGCGCAGTATTCCCGAATCAAAAGTAATTCCCCGGCTCACGTATAAAGAAATTCGTCTTCTTTCCTCAAAGGGCTTTAATGTTTTTCATTTTGATGCCATGGTAAAATGCAAACGCAAGGGTATTCCTATTAACATAAAAAACACAAACAATCCGGAAGCAGAGGGGACCCTTATTTTATCGGAGAGAGTGCCGGAGGAAACTGCCGTGGGTATTGCCCGTAGAGATGATATTGCCTATCTCTATATTGAAAAAGATCATGCCGGGGAAAAGATCGGCTTTTTAAATGATCTCTTAAAAATACTTCGTGATTACGGGATTGAAACATTTCATTATCCCACTGATAAAGATGATATCTCCGTAATACTGAACCAGGATGACCTGGTTGATTGCATTGATGATTTGAAAGACGAAATTGAACGGGAACTCAAACCGGACATGGCAGAATTTTACTATAATATTACCATGATCAGTCCCGTAGGACTTGGCATGAAAAACAATCCAGGAATTATTGCCGAGGCCGCACTGGCACTAAAAGAGAATAATATTAATATCGAAATAATCGATCAGGGCCCCGCTCAAATTAGCTTCCATTTTGGCATTCAGCACTATTATGCGGATACTGCTTTAAAAGCCCTTTATAAACGTCTTTTGAAATAAGGAAAATTACGGAAGAGAAAAAAAGGGCTAAAAAAGCCTCTTTTTTTCTCTTCCTGCTTGACTTTTAAGGATATATTGCGTATTATTATATTGTGCACAATTTAATAATACGCAATATATGCATGATAAACAATATCCGAAGGAGGGAATTCATGGAGAATTCATTTTACAATTTTTCTGCAAAAACAATTGACGGCAAGGAAAAATCAATGGCAGATTACAAGGGAGATGTTCTTCTTGTGGTTAATACGGCAAGTGAGTGCGGGTTTACGCCTCAGTATGAGGGGATTCAGGATCTCCATGAGAAATACAAGGAGAGCGGGTTTTCAGTGCTGGGATTTCCCTCTAACCAGTTTAAGCAGCAGGAGCCGGGCACGGATAAA
>JAAENB010001277.1 GCA_024224995.1 bacterium
GTTCCTCTGACACCGGACCGGGTTTCGTAGAAAGAGTCGGTTCCTCTGACACCGGACCGGGTTTCGTAGAAAGAGTCGGTTCCTCTGACACCGGACCGGGTTTCGCAGGAAGAGTCAGTTCCTCTGACACCGGACCGGGTTTTGCAGAAAGAGTCAGTTCCTGACGGCGTTGTAAAACCTAAAAATTAAATTGTTGCCCGTGAAAGAGTTGAGAGTAAATATCTTGATTTATTATTGTTTTGTTTGTAGTCTGTCATTTGTGTGGAAGCAGTATAAGAATTGATTGAGGGGAATTGATGCAGGAAACGAGTGGTGGGACAAGGAGTCAGAAGAAGAAGAGTCTGGATGTGATTGATTCACGGATAATTACCCTGCTGCAAAAAGACGGGCGTCTTTCAAATACCGATATTGGTAAAAAGCTGAAGATTTCCGAAGCCACAGTAAGGGCACGTTTGAAATGGCTAATAGATGAAGAGTATATTCAGATTGTTGCAGTGAGTAACCCTTTTAAACTTGGTTTTGAGATGACAGGGGATCTCTTTATTCACGTGGAAATGAATAAAATTGACGCTGTGCTGAAAGAGCTGAAAAAGATTAAAGAGCTGTGGTACATCGTGCTTACCACTGGTGAAACCTGCATTAACGCGGAATTTATTGTTAAAACCCGTGAGGATCTTAATGACCTGATCTATAATAAGGTCGGATCTATCGACGGCATCCTGCAAGTTGAGTCTTCTATTATTATGAAGTATTCCAAACGAAAGTATGATTTTGGTACCGCTATCGACTGAGAATTTGTCTTGAAATCAACTGAACCCGGCGAAGCCGGTAAAAAATACGGAAGAAACGGTAAAAAGATCTCCCTTCTCATAACGTGGGGCTTCCAGCCCCTCGTTATGAAGAAGAAGACCCCTGTCAAAATCCCCGTAAACCGGCCCGTAAAGACCTGGCACGCAACGTCTCTCCTCGCGGAAGCTGATTCTTCCTTTTTTTCTCAAAAAAACATAAAAAACATTGACATTTTTTACCCTGTTTTAGAGAATGGCATGATGGGCTAGTGCACTCTGTGCCGCAAATTGGCGAGAGTACCCATTCTCCTTATTTTCAGTAAAGAAAATTGAGTCTCGAGTCAAAAGTATTAAGGTGATTTTAAGCCCCCCCGCCCTTATTTTTGACCGGGTATGAAAATATATATATAAGGAAAGGAACTATGAAACAGCTAACCTCATTTTTAAAATCATCTTTTACAACATTCTTAGCATTAATTCTCCTCACAGGACTGGTCGTCGTAACCGGGAATTGTTCCGGGGGGCAAATCGCGCAGAATGTAACAGTAATCGCCGATTTAAGCGGCAAGAATTTTAGCGGAGCCGACTTGAAAGAGCAAAATTTCAGTGGATTTGACCTGTCACGGGTAAATTTCCAGGGAGCCGATTTAAGCAAGGCAGATCTTTCAAGAGCAAAGATGACCGCGGCCAATTTAACAGACGCCAATTTAAGTGAAGCCAAAGTCAGTTTTGCCGATCTAAAAGGAACCCACGGAAATTATACGAATTTTTCCAATGCCGATCTTAGAAGAGCAAATCTCTTCGGAGCCGATCTTAGCAACGCCAATTTGCGAAACGCGGATTTAACCTTTGCCGAATTAAACGGGACAGACCTCAACAGCGCGAATCTCGAAGGCGCAATAATCAGCAAGAGATGGCAAAACCAGATTAAGAGCCAGCAGGTTAAGAATTATAACTCCATAATCTGGGTAGAGTAAGGAAGAATAAAAATTCAGCATGATAGTCGCAGCAAAGAAACTATCTCTCATTATGATCTTCATAAAGCTGGAAAGCTTTCGGAAAAAGAAGCGAAAACCCACGCGAAGAATATCATCAAAAAAATGCGCTACGGCCCTGACGGGAAAGATTACTTCCGGATTCATGATTTTGAATCCGGAATGGTTATGCACCCCTATGTCTCAAGACTTGATGGGAAGGATCTGTCAGGCAAAATGGATAAAAAGGGAAAACTTCTGTTCATTGAAATGACAGAGGTATGTAAAAAATTCGGAGCCGGGCATGTCCCATATTTCTGGCAGAAATATGACGACTCAACATGGATAACTGAAAAGATCTCGTATGTGAAAGCGTTTAAGCCCTGGGGCTGGATTGTGGGAACGTCGGTGTACCTGGTCGATTAATGCTCAATGCTCAATGCTCAATTGTCAATTTTTCGGAGTTGCTTTATAAAATTCATTGATAATCAATAATTGAGCATTGAGCATTTTCTCCCTAAATTACCCCTCCGTATGGGGATTCCTCAATCAATTCCCAGTATCTTCATTTCAACACGGCGATTCTGTTTTCTCAGCTTTTTGTTTTTGTTGCTGACAAGCGGATGTTCGGAGCCGTATCCTTTGGGAGTAAGCCGGTCGTTCGGCACCCCTTGTTGTACAAGATAGGCAACAACGGAATCGGCACGTTTCTGTGACAGTTTCAGGTTAAAAGATTTCTTGCCTTTACTGTCGGTATGTCCGCTAATCTCTATTTTCATGGATGGGTTCTCTTTAAGGATCTTGATAATCCTGTCCAGTTCGTATTTAGACTCTTCCATGAGTTCAAAGCTTCTCAATTCAAAGTAGATGTTATTCAGGACAAAGGTGGCGCCAACCATGATTGGTTCCAGCATAATGTTCTTTTCAATTTCTTTGTATTTTTCCAGGCCCCTGACGTCAAATTTGGTAGATTGAAAAGTATATCCGTCACAACTAACTGAAACATCATAGATTTTTCCTTTATTAAGGATAACAATATAGGAACCATCGACTTTATTGCTCTCCATGGTAATGGGCTCAGTGCTGTTATTTATATCGGTAATGGTAATCTTCGCGGGAATACTCTTCGAAGGATCGGTTTTATCGTAAATAGTACCGGAAACCGCAATAACCGTGGAATTCTGCATTTCAGGAGGAATGGCAATAACATTGATCCGGTAAATCTCTTTATCCCGCCAGTTGGCTTTTGGGTGAAACATAATCTCCCCGGAAGCGGGAACCGTAACAAGGGCGTCATCTTTTTCAGTATTAACAAAACGGCCCAGGTTAACGGGAATGCTCCATTTGCCTTCACCCATCATATCTGTTTTGTAAAGATCGTACCCGCCCAGACCTCCGGGCCGCGTGGAACTGAAGATCAATGATCTGCCGTCGGCTGAAATAATAGGGCCGAATTCACAATACTCTGAATTTACCGGGGCCGGCATTCTTTGCGGCTTAGTCCATTTGCCGCCTTTTTTAACGGAAAAATATATGCCGAACTGTTCGTCTTTATATTTTTTTTTGTCCTTACATTCCCGGACATAGTATAAGACTTTTCCGTCCGGGGAAAGAGAGGCAAATCCGTCATAACCGCTGGAATTGATCGGTTCTCCCATATTTACCGGCTCGGTCCAGTTTTTCCCGTCTCTTCGCGATATCCAGAGATCGAGATAGCCTTTTCCGCCGGGCCTGTTGGATGAGAAGATGAGTGCGTTCTGGTCGTAGGTAATAAAAGGCCCGCCGTCTTTACTCTCGGAATTTATGTTTTCCAGGAGAACCGGCTGGCCCCATCCTGTTTTGGTTTTGCGCATAAGATAGATTTTGTATTGGTTTTTTTGACCCATATCGGATTGATAGATGAGCGTTTTACCATCAGCCGAAATAGTAGGGCTGTATTCCGAATACCTGGAATAACTCGCGCAGGAGAGAGCTATAAAAATTTGTATAAGTGCGAGTATACATATACCTGTTTTTTTAAATTTTCGATTCATTTGAGTTCACCTTAATTTATGAAATACGGGGCTGAGTACTTAATTCCTGAAAATGTTCTGAATGTCCAGCTTTTTTTTTAAGGCGTGAATAAGTTCGTCTTCATTGCTGATTTTTTCATTTTAATTTAAATATATCAACAAGCTGATGCAGGGTTTCGGCGATTCCCCGTATTTCTTCGGCAGCCGAAGCGAGCTGTTCGGCAGCGCTTGAGTTTTCACTCCCTACGATGCCGATTTTCTCTATTTCTTCGGTGATAGATTCGGTTGCCTGGCGGTGTTTCATAATCGAATCATCAATTTCTTCCGATATTACCTTAACGGAAGCCGATTCTTTATTGACGGTTTCATTAAATTCAATCTGTTTCCGCATATACTCATAAATTTTACTCATAGACTGGTTTATACCGGTAACATCTTCTATAATCTGGTTTATGAGAACATTGGTTTCTTTTACGCTGGTTATTCCCTTGCTTATTTCACTGTTATTTGCCTGGATCAATGTTTCAATGTCTTTTATACTGGTGGCGGTTTTTTCCGCCAGTTTCGAGATTTCATCGGCAACAACGGCAAAACCCCGGCCTGCTTCTCCCGCCCGGGCCGATTCAATTGCCGCGTTGAGAGAGAGGAGATTGATCTGGTCCGATATATCATTGATCATATTCATAATATTGGTCATTTCATCGGAGCTTTGTTCGATCTTTATCATAATCTCATTCGTTGATTTAAGGGATTTTTCACCTGAGGATATTTTTTGGGTAATGGCTTTGGTAATGGTCATGGCATTCTCCGACTCGGAGCTCATTTGAACAATTGAATTGGAGAGGTCGTTCATTCGCATTACCAGGCTTGAGAGCCCTTTTTGCTGAATATCGGCATTGTTCGCCAGTTTTTCCATGGTGCCTACGTTTTCATTGCTTTCCTCCATGATCCTGTTTTCCATAAGAGATTGTTCCGCTGTGTTTTCCGAAAGGGATACTGTGGTGGCGGACATTTCTTCCATTGATTGGGCAAGCTGCGTTGCCAGTCCTTTTACCCCTTGCAGGAGCTTGCTGGTTTCCGTGAGGTTATCATCGGACTTTTTCTTTTCTTCTTCGATCTTGGAAACGTTTTTGGAAGTAAAATCGGCCATAAGATAGAGGAAATAGGTTATACCAACCAGGAAGACTATTTTGGCAACCTCTGTTCCAATTCGCAATGACTCAGGGCGAAATATGAGCGCGGGGTCTTTAACAAAAACAACTGTTCCCGAAAGATAGCCGAGAACATGAAGCGTTAAATACCCTGCTGTCATCATAACGCCGTAATAAACATTCAGTTTTTTATTATACCGTAAGCCGCATATAAGTCCAAGAATTATCCACACAATTAATGTGGCCGGTTCTTTAATGGCAAGTCCGTATTGATTATGAACATCATAATGAAAAGAGAATTTTACAAAGAATATAAGCAGAACCTCTACGGTTACGGAACTGTAAATAAGCATATCGGGAATGGTTTTTTTTATGATAAATATATGGTTAACAATAGCTAATATGAGATAGATTGTGGCACTTGCTAAAACTCCCATCCAGACTGGCTGGACCGAGCCGCCTGCTTTTGCGGAGATGGCGGAAATGAAGAAAAATATGGTAAAAACATAGCGGGTTCTGTTTATTATTTTTTCGGTTTTTAATTTATTCACTTTGTCCTCCGGTTTCCGCCCCTTTAGTATATACACATCTTTTTGTATTTCAATAATTTTTCATCTTCTCCCTGGTTTTTCTTGACATACCATATTTTTTGTTTTATACTCTTTTTTTGAGCACTTTAGCCGGAGAATAATATCAGAGAATGCGGAACATTCCAATAATTATTATTACTGCTTTCCTGGTACTTTTGGCAAAAGAATCAGGTTCTACCGCAGCCGGGCCTGTTGTTATTGACGGAAAAACGGAGTCATATGCCCTTGGAACATATCTTGAGATCCTTGAAGATAAAGATAAAAAATGGACTATTGACCATGTTACCGCTCCTGAACTGTCACGGCAATTTATACGGAGTGATAAAGAAATCCCCTCTTTTGGAATAAGCGGTTCCGCTTTCTGGGTCCGTTTTACTGTGGCTGTGAAGCAGGCTGTGCCTTTTCACTGGAAACTGGAACTTGAATTTCCCCTCATCGATTATGTCGATCTGTATTCCCCGGCGCTGGGTGGGGAAAAAAATAGTTTAACCCGCTATAGGGTAAAAAAGAAAGGATACGCGTACCCTTTTTCACAGAGAGGAAACGGCTATTCCAATATTGTGTTTGATATTAATCTCCGGCAGGGTGACCATAAAACATATTATGCCAGGATTGAAAGCTTCGACAGGACCGAACTGGGGCTGTTCCTTCAAACAGAGGCTGCTCTTGAGGAAAAGAATCAGAATAGAATGTATCTCCTGGGAATGTACTTCGGGCTGGCTGTTGTTATTATGATATTAAACCTGATTATGTTTTTTACCATCAGGGATCCTTCGTATTTATATTATGTTCTTTTTGTTGCTTCTGCCGGTTTGTATCTTTTTACTCAAAATGGTCTTACCTATAAATACCTGGTTCCCGAATCGTTCTGGGAATTTAAAAACCATGTTTTTTATATTATCATTGCCTGCTTTTTTTGGGGAATGCAGTTTTCAAAATCTTTTTTGAATATTAAAAAGCATACTCCCCGGCTTCACAAGCTCATCAGGATTAGCCAGGCAATTTTTGCCTCTTATCTTATATTACCATTCCTGGCAAGTTTTTCTTTATCCATTATAATAATTGTTGTTTCGGGAATGCCTGTCGTATTGCTTCTCCTGGTTTCGGGATTTGTTATTCTCTTAAAAAAATACGGCCCCGCCAAATATTTCATGGCTGCCTGGGGCATCCTGGTATCGGCTGCAATTATTACGGGACTGAAAAACCTGGGATTTATACCAGCTAATTTTTTTACGATCTATTCGCTGCACATTGGGTCATCCATTGAATTGATTATCCTTACCATTGGCCTTGGAGCGCGAATTCAAATAATGAAACAGGAAAAGGAACTTGCACAGGTGCAGGTTATTGAGACCCAGGAAAAAATGGTGGAACAGTTAGTCTATTCAAATCTTGAGATTGAGGAGGCAAACAGGAAGATTGGTCTTTCAGAGGAGAAGTACCGTTTGCTTGTTGAAAATACAAAAGATGTGATATTTTCTCTTGATGAAGAGTGGCATTTTATTTCGGCAAATAGGGCTCTTTGGAATTTTTTTGGAATTGATCCGGAAAAAGTATCCTCTCTTCACTTCCGGGACCTGCTTTTTGTGGGAGATAAAGATACATCGATTGCCAGGCAATTTGTTCTTGAGAAACTTGGGTATTTCTTTGAAGAGAACAAACGGCTGCAGTTTAAAGCGGAATTTAAATCTCCAATCAGTACCGAACCCAGGGAAATGATGGTCTATCTTGAGCCCGTGATTGTGGAAGGGAAAAATGAGATCCTGGGAAAGCTGTCTACGGAAGTTGAAGATTCTTTAATGAAGAATATAGAATTTGAAAAACAGGTTATTCGGATTAGTAATTACCTGGTTGCGGCGGAGGATATATCGTACCGGGTTACCAGTAATTTAGGAAAATATATTGACCAGTCAAAGGCGACCTTCCTTCGCATCGCGCTTCGGGAAATATTGATCAATGCCATTGAACACGGGAATTTGAATATTTCATTTGAAGAGAAAAGCAGGGTTATGGCTGCTGAGAACTATTTTCAATTTGTGGGGAAAAAACAGAACGACCCGCGATATAGAGACCGGCGTGTTCAGATTGAATATACTATTGGTCCCCAATTAGCGGCCTATATTATTACCGATGAGGGTGACGGCTTTGATCATAAAAAAGTTATGGAAGGTATTGTAAAAGAAGGCCCTGGTATGCTGTCCCACGGCAGGGGGCTCTGTATGGCATTGAAAGAGTTCGATGAGATCAGTTATAATGAGAAAGGGAACCGGGTTACCCTGGTTAAGTATTTTGAAGATTAATCCCAGCTTTTTTTGCTGTTGCCGGTAATGGGTATTTGATTTCCCAGGAATTTTGGATTCCGGTTGATGAGCACTTCTCCAAAGGACTTTACCCGGGCAAGGAACTCCCGTGCTTTGTACTGTTTCATCCAGAGATATTCGCGCCGGTCTGCCACATAACCGTAGGCTTCCATGCCCTGTTTGCGGGCAATATAGACTGCCCGGGGGAGGTGGAATTCCTGGGTTATTATTATCACTTTGTTAACCCGGAATATTTTTTTTGCCCGTACCATTGAGTCATAGGTGTTAAAACCGGCGTGATCCATGAAAATATCCCTGCCCGGGACTCCTTTTTTAATAAGGAATTTTCTCATGTTGTTTACTTCATCGTAGTTGACCCTGCCGTGATCGCCCGAGAGGAGAATGCGTTTTACTTTTCCGGATTTGTATAATTCCAGTGTTTTTATCACCCTGTCGTATAAAACCCTGGAAAGATTTCCGCTCCGGTATACCTTTGCGCCCAGCACCAGGGCCGTGTATGATTGCGGGGCTTTGTTTGCTTTTTTTACGATATATTTTTTTGAATAGCTTGTTATGTACAGGTTAATGCCTGCTGAAACGATCGCAATAAGGATTAGCGCCATAAGCGTTTTAAAGAATATTTTTTTTAGACTGAATTTTATTTTCATTAGAAATCTCCCAGGAAAACAGTATCCGTTACCAGTAAAGGCTGTTTGATTTTTTTCGCAAGTCCTTTTTGGGGAAGTGCTCCGGAGTAATGTTTTTTTTCCGGATTTATTAATAATATTTGACCTTTCGTGAAAACCTGTTATCATAATTATCTCTTTGGAGGGGGAATTATGTATGATATACTGACTATTCGCAAAAAAAGCCTTTCTGACTGGCGGGCCGCTGCCGCAGTAATTATGCTTCTCTCTTCGGTTTTGTTAGCCGGGCCTCTGGGGACCATTGCCTGTAAGAGCGGGCAGGTGGAAAGCGGTTATATTATTAGAACCGAAAACTGGACCAACGAGAATACCTACCGTCTAAACGCGGCGGCAATGCCTGAGAAAGGGCTTACGGATATTGCCGAGCGGAAAGCAAGCGCAAAAAGGGCTGCTGTATTAAGTGCGCAAGAACAGATCCTGGAAAAATTCAAAGATTCCTGCAGTGAGGGAGGCGATTATGAGAGTGGAAAGGAAATTATTAAAATTGTCAGGAACGGGAAAGTCATTGAAGATATCTATGATAATGAGCAGAACTGTGAAGTCACCTATGAAGTAAAAAGCCGAAAGCTGAAAAAAAAGGTTCGTATGGCTGCCTTTCGCTAAAAGATTTATTCATTTGGAGGGGAATCATGTATAATAAACTAACCATCGTAGGACCCGAAGCCTCAGACGAAAATGAAGCCCAGCCCGGAATAAACCGTGTCCATATTGAATCCCTGCTCCTTATGGCAAAATACGACAAGGTTTTTAAACAAAGACTTCTTGAAGAAAGGAAGTTCGCGCTTGAAGAGTCGGGCATAGAATTCACTCCTGTGGAAAAAATGCTCCTTATGAATATCGGCAGGGAAAAGCTCTTGCAGACTATTGACGAGTTTACGGTTCCCGGTATTAACAAAAAAAGCCTTCCCAACTGGCGGGCCGCTGCCGCGGTTATTATGCTTCTTTCGTCGGTTTTGATTGCCGGGCCTCTCTCCACCACTGCCTGCCGGAGCGGGCAGGTGGAAACAAAGGAAATGAAAAACAGGGGCTGGGTTGATGAGAATACCTATCGTTGGCAAACTGCGGGTTCTCCCAAACGAGGACTTACGGATATTGCTGAACGGAAAACAACGGCGAAATTGGCTGCCGTATTAAACGCCCAGTACACTATCATTGAGAAATTCAAAGGAGCCCGTCTTGAGGGAGCCGCGGGAATGCTGGACATTAGTGATGAGGATTTTAAGCGGGGTGAAGAACTTAAAAAAATTGCTAAAAACGGAACGGTCATAAAAGAAACCTATGACAATGAACAAAACTGTGAAGTCATTTATGAAGTAAAAAGCCCGAAATTAAAACGGAAGATTTATAATGCTGCTTTTCGCTAAAAGATTTATTTATTTGGAGGGGAATCATGTATAATAAACTAACCATCGTAGGACCCGAAGCCTCAGACGAAAACGAATCCCGGCCCGGAATAAACCGTGTCCACATTGAATCCCTGCTCCTTATGGCAAAATACGACAATATTTTTAAACAAAAACTTCTTGAAGAACGGGAGTCGGCGCTTGAGGAATCGGGCATTGAATTTACTCCCGTGGAGAAAATGCTCCTTATGAATATTGGCAGGGAGAAGCTCCTGCAGACCATTGACGAATTTACGGTTCCCGGTATTAACAAAAAGAGCCTTTCCAACTGGCGTACCGCTGCCGCGGTAATTATGCTTCTCTCTTCGGTTTTAATTGTGGGGCCTCTTAGTACCACTGCCTGCCGGAGCGAACAGGTGAAAAGCGGTGAGGTTATGGTTACTGACGGCTGGGTCGATGATGATACGTTTCGCTGGACCGCTGCCGGTATGCCCAAACGAGGGCTTACGGATATTGCCGAGCGGAAAGCAACAGCGAAAAGGGTCGCGATTTTAAACTCGCAATACACAATCCTTGAAAAGTTTAAGGGAGCCCGCATTGAAGGAGCCGGGGGAATGGCTACTTTTTATGAGGAGGATTATACGAGAGGGCGGGAAATTATACAAACTGTTAAAAAAGGAAAGGTCGTAAAAGAGACTTATGATAAGGAACAAAACTGTGAAGTTGTTTTTGAAGTAAAGAGTCCGAAATTGAAAAAAAAGATTTTTGAGGCTGCTTTTCGTTAGTCACGGGACTACCAGGAATTTGGGGGACATATGAATAACAAAATTAACATTGAGTCATTGCTTCTTATGGCAAAGTACGATGATAAATTTAAAAAAGATCTCCTTGCTAACAGGGAAGCAGCTCTTAAGGAATCGGGCATCCCGTTTACCCCGGGCGAGCTCATCCTTTTGTCTGGGATCGACAGGGGAAAACTGGAACAGACCATTGATGAGTTTTCTGTTCCCGGTATCACCCAAAAGAGCCTTCCCAACTGGCGGGCTGCTGCCGCGGTGATACTGCTCCTGGCGTCGGTTTTGTTTTCCGGGCCTTATTGCAGGGCTACGGGCAGGAGCGGGCAGGTTGAAAGCGGAGAGGAAATGCGGACCGAAGGCTGGATTGATGGGGATACCTATCGTCTGAGCTCGTCGTCCGCTCCTCCAAAACGTTTTACGGATATTGCCAGGCGGAAAGAAAGTGCAAAAAGGGTCGCCATATTGAACGCGCAATACCAGATCCTGGAAAAATTCAAAGGAAGCCGTATTGAGGGAGCTGCGGGAATGTCCGATTTTGATATGGGAGGTATGGCCCAGGCTCAAGAGGTAATGGGTTATGTAAAAGGTGGGAAGGTCATCAAAGAAACATATGACAAGGAACAGAACTGTGAGATCCTTTATGAAGTAAAAGCCCCGAAGTTGAAACGGTTGGTTAATAGTGCTACTTTTAGATAGCAGGGACTGATATATGAATAACAAGATCA
Organism: bacterium; assembly: GCA_024224995.1. The sequence goes on from JAAENB010001277.1 coordinate 11,388, forward strand.
ACATTGAGTCATTGTTTCTCATGGCAAAGTACGATCCTGAATTTAAAAAAAATTTACTCGCCAACAGGGAACCGGCCCTCAAGGAATCGGGCATCCCGTTTACCCCGGGCGAGTTAACACTTCTGGCAGGGATCGACAGGGGAAAACTGGAACAGACCATTGATGAGTTTTCTGTTCCCGGAATCACCAAAAAGAGCCTTCCCAATTGGCGTGCCGCTGCCGCGGTAATAATGCTCCTGGCATCGGTTTTGTTTTCCGGGCCTTTTTGCAGGGCTACGGGCAGGAGCGGGCAGGTTGAAAGCGGGGATGAAATGCGGACCGAAGGCTGGGTCAATGGAGATACCTATCGTCTTTATGCAGCGGGATTGCCCAACAGGGGAGTTGCGGGTATTGCCGGGCGGAAAGCGTCAGCAAAAAGCGCGGCGATATTAAACGCGCAATACCAGATCCTGGAGAAATTCAAAGGAACCCGCATTGAGGGAGCCGGAGGAATGGCAGACTATGGCAGGGTCTATGGTGAAGCTGATTATAAGAGGGGACGGGAAATTAAGAACATTGTCAAAAGCGGGAAGGTAATTAAAGAAACCTATGACAATGAACAGAATTGCGAGATCATTTATGAAGTAAAAGGTTCTAAGTTGAAAAAAAGGATTCGCGATACTGTTTTTTATTATGATTAAATGGAGTAGGGAAGATCTATGAATAAAATCAACATTGAGTCTTTGTTTCTCATGGCAAAGTACGATAATGAGTTTAAAAAAGAACTTCTTGAAGATAGGGAAACCGCTCTCCATGAGTCGGGCATCCCGTTTACTTCGGGCGAGTTAACGCTTCTGGCTGGGATCAACAGGGAAAAACTGGAACAGACCATTGATGAGTTCTCTGTTCCCGGCATTACCGGGAAGAGCCTTTCGAATTGGAGGGCCGCTGCCGCAGTGCTTATGCTTCTCGCGTCGGTTTTGATTACGGGGCCCCTGGCTACCACAGCCTGCCGGAGCGGACAGGTGGAAACAAAGGAAATGATAACCAACGGCTGGGTCGATGAAGATACCTTCCGGGTAACATCCATGGGAGCAGCCAACCAGAGCCTTACCAATATTGTTCAGAGAAAACAAACCGCAAAAGAAGCAGCGCTTTTAAACGCGCAATATACTGTTCTGGAAAAATTTAAAGGTTCCCGGCTTGAAGGTGCTGCCGGAATGGCAGAAGTGAATGTTACGGGGCTTGCATATGCCAGAGAATACGCGGAAATTGTCAAGAGCGGGAGAATTATTAAAATATCGTATGATAAAGACCATAATTGCGAGATTGTTTATGAAGTTAAATCTAAGGGATTGAAGAAAAAAGTTCTAATGTCCCCAAATTATTAAGAGGGAAATAATACAGAAGAAACTCGATACTATTGCGAGCTGCATCCAGGCCCGCGCACAAGCAAAATCAAGTTTCTTAAGAGCAAGGAGGAGTTATGAAGGATAGATATCGAGTAGAAACCAAGCGTGTTCACATAGAATCCCTGTTCCTTATGGCCAGGTATGATAGTGAATTTAAAGAACAACTTCTTGAAGACAGGGAAACCGCTCTTCATGATTCGGGCATCCCGTTTACCCCGGGCGAGGTGATGCTTTTGTCTGGGATCGACAGGGGAAAACTGGAACAGACCATTGATGAGTTCTCTGTTCCCGGCATCACCCAAAAGAGCCTTCCCAACTGGCGGGCAGCTGCCGCGGTGATACTGCTCCTGGCGTCGGTTTTGTTTTCCGGGCCTTATTGCAGGGCTACCGGCAGGAGCGGGCAGGTTGAAAGCGGAGAGGAAATGCGGACCGAAGGCTGGATTGATGGGGATACCTATCGTCTGAGCTCGTCGTCCGCTCCTCCCAAACGTTTTACGGATATTGCCAGGCGGAAAGCAGCAGCAAAAAGGGCCGCCATATTAAACGCCCAATACCATATCCTGGAAAAGTTTAAAGGAACCCGTATTGAAGGTGCCGCGGGAATGGCTGATTACAATATGACAGGTATGGCCCATGCTCAAGAGGTAGTGGGTTATGTAAAAAACGGGAAGGTAATCAAAGAAACATATGACAAAGAACAGAACTGTGAGATCCTTTATGAAGTAAAAGCCCCGAAGTTGAAACGATTGGTTAATAGCGCTGAATTTAGGTAGCAGGGAATGGATACAAATGAATAAAATCAACATTGAATCATTGTTTCTCATGGCAAAGTACGATCCTGAATTTAAAAAAGATCTCCTTGGCAACAGGGAACCGGCCCTTAAAGAATCGGGGATTCCGTTTACCCCGGGAGAGTTAACGCTTCTGTCGGGGATCGACAGGAAAAAGCTTGAACAGACCATTGATGAATTCTCCGTTCCCGGCATTAGCAAAAAGAGCCTTCCCAACTGGCGCGCTGCCGCTGCTGTAATGATGCTCCTTGCCTCGGTCCTTTTCGCGGGCCCGTTTTGTAAATCAACAGGTAAACCGGGACAGGTGGAAACAAAAGAAATGAAAACCGATGGCTGGGTCGATGAAAATACCTTCCGGGTAACAGCCGTGGGTAGAGCCCAACAGAGATATACCAATATTATTCAAAGAAGAGAAAGCGCAAAGAGAGACGCAATTCTTAATGCTCAAAGCATTATTCATGATAAATTTAACCCTCCTCCCATCCGCCTGGAAGGAGCCGCAGCAATGGCTTATTACGAAATAACCGGATCATTCCTTTCCCAGGAATGCCGGGGAGCAATAAGGGGGGGGGCAGTTATTAAAGAACGGTATGATAAAGACCATAATTGTGAGATTGTTTATGAAGTGAAAATGAAGGGATTGAAGAAAAAATGCGGCAATGGCTCCACTTTTTTAACTGCAGCAAGGAGGAGTAATGAATGAAACAAAACGTGTTCATATAGAATCCCTGTTCCTTATGGCCAGGTATGATAGTGAATTTAAACAACAGCTTCTTGAAGACAGGGAAACCGCTCTCCGCGAGTCGGGCATTCCGTTTACTCCAGGCGAGCTGATGCTCCTGTCGGGGATCGACAGGGAAAAACTGGAACAGACCATTGATGAGTTCTCTATTCCCGGCATCACTAAAAAGAGCCTTCCCAACTGGAGGGCAGCCGCAGCGGTAATAATGCTCCTCACCTCGGTTTTGTTAGCCGGTCCTCTGGGCACTATTGCCTGCCGGAGCGGACAGGTGGAAACAAAGAAAATGATCACCGACGGCTGGGTAGATGAAGATACCATCCGGGTAACGGCCCTGGGAGCGCCAAAACGGGGCCTTACCAATATTTATCAGAAAAAAGCGACAGCGAGAGAGGCAGCGTTTATAATGGCGCAGTATACTATGCTGGAAAAATTTAAAGGCCCACGGCTTGAAGGTGCCGCCGGCATGGCTGAATTTGGTAGTACGGGAATTGCTGTTGGCAAGGAACTCAGGGGAATTGTCAGGGGCGGTTCAATAATTAAAGAGAAGTTTGATGAAGACCAGAATTGCGAGATTGTTTACGAAGTGAAGCATAAAGGATTAAAGAAAAAAGTAATAAAGTCTCCAATTTATTAAGGCAGGCAGCGAGGAATTAAAAGGACGAATTAAAAGGAGGATTTATGAAGGATGGATCTCAAAGCGACAGCAAGCGTGTTCACATAGAATCCCTGTTCCTTATGGCCAGGTATGACAGCGAATTTAAACAGCAGCTTCTTGAAGACAGGGAAACCGCTCTCCGTGAGTCGGGCATCCCGTTTACTCCGGGCGAGGTGATGCTTCTGGAAGGGATCAACAGGGAAAAACTTGAACAGACCATTGAAGAATTCTCTGTTCCCGGCATCACAAAGAAGAGCCTTTCCAATTGGAGGGCAGCCGCAGCAGTGATACTGCTTCTCACCTCGGTTTTGTTCGCCGGGCCTCTGGGCACCACTGCCTGCCGGAGCGGACAGGTGGAAACAAAGAAAATGATCACCGACGGCTGGGTAGATGAAGATACCATCCGGGTAAAGGTCATGGCAGAACCCAAACGGGGCCTTACCAATATTATTCAGAGAAAAGGAACCGCGAAAGAAGCCGCTCTTATAATGGCGCAAAAAAGAGTTCTTGAAAAATTCACCCCTCCCCGGCTTGAAGGTGCTGCCGGCATGGCTGAATTTAATAGTACGGGAATTGCTGTTGCCCGGGAACTCGGGGGATTTGTTAAGGGCGGGACAATTATTAAAGAAAAGTATGATAAAGACCAGAATTGTGAGATTGTTTATGAAGTGAAAATGAGGGGATTGAAGAAAAGAGTGATGATGGCTCCAAATTATTAAGAGCTGCAAGGAGGAATTATGAGTGATAGCAAACGTGTCCACATAGAATCCCTGTTCCTTATGGCCAGGTATGATAGCGAATTTAAACAACAGCTTCTTGAAGACAGGGAAACCGCTCTCAGTGAGTCGGGCATTCCGTTTAGTCCGGGCGAGCTGATGCTCCTGTCGGCGATTGACAGGGAAAAACTGGAACAGACTATTGATGAATTCTCTGTTCCCGGTATTACCGGGAAGAGCCTTCCTAACTGGCGCGCTGCCGCAGCTGTAATAATGCTCCTCACCTCGGTCCTTTTCGCGGGCCCGTTTTGCAGATCAACAGGTAAACCGGGGCAGGCGGCAACGAAGGAAATGAAGACCGAGGGCTGGGTTGATGAAGATACTTTTCGGGTAACAGCCCTGGGAGTACCCAAACAGGGCCTTACCAATATTTATCAGAGAAAAGGAACCGCGAAAGAAGCCGCTCTCATAATGGCGCAAAAGAGAATTCTGGAAAAGTTTCAAGGCGTCCAAATGGAGTGGATGGCAGGAGCCGGATCAATGGGGGATGATGGATCGTCAATGTCGGTATATAAAGAATTTGGCGGCATGGTTAAAGGAGGAACTATTGTTAAAGAAACGTATGACAAAGAGCAAAACTGCGAGATTATTTACGAAGTAAAAGCCCGTGGGTTAAAAAAGAGAGTTTTGGGTTTGGTTAATTATTAAAGGAGGTATTATATGAAGGAAAAAGAAATATTTCCGGAGGCGGGAAGCTCATTAACAAGCCGTGTCCACATTGAGTCCCTGCTGCTTATGGCAAAGTATGATGATGAATTCAGGGAAGAGCTTCTTGCAAGCAGGGAAGAATCGCTTAAAAAATCGGGCATACCCTTTGCTGCCGCTGAGATAGTGCTTCTTTCCGGCATCGGCAGGGAGAAGCTGGAACGAACCATTAATGAGTTTGCCGTTCCCGGCATCACCCAAAAAAGCCTCCCCGGCTGGCGTACGGCCGCCGGCGTAATTATGCTTCTTACCTCGGTTCTCTTTGCCGGGCCTGTATGCAGAACTGCCGGGACAAGCGGACAGGTGGAAAGCGGGGACGTGATGCGCTCCGAAGGCTGGATAGATGAGAATACCTTTCGGGCGAGCGCAGTGGGAATGCCCAATAGAGGGGTGGTAAACATTACTCAAAAGAAAGCCACTGCAAAAAGGGCCGCCACTATGATGGCTCAGAAGCGTGTCATTGAAAGATTTATTGGAAGCCGTATTGAGGGAGCCGCCGGAATGGCTGAATACGACAGTCCCGCACCGGCCATAGTAAAGGAATTCGGCGGTATTGTAAAAAGCGGTAAGGTCATCAAGGAAACATACGATAATGAATATAACTGCGAGATTATTTATGAAGTCAAAAGCCCGGGATTGAGAAAAAGACTTCAGAATTTTTAAGGAGACCGGGGTCTTCGGCTCCGCTCAGACACCGGATGGCCGGGAAAAACAGGTCAGAAACTGTGTCGATACCGGGGTCTGTTTCCATCGGCCCCCCAACCCCCAGAGGGGGCGCAAGAGGTTTTGGAAAGGCACGTGTACCCTTTTGGGACTTAGAAAACCTTTTTCCATCATCTTCTTCCCCCTAAGGGGGAAAGGGGGCAAGCGAAAAGAGTTTCTTAAGAGTGCGGACCCCACTGAGCGGGGAAAAAATACGTCAGAAACTAAATAATATTGCGAGCTGCATCTGGCCTGGAAGTATCCCCCTCTTCTAAATGTGAGGACTGTTTGACCGAAGGGA
>JAAENB010001278.1 GCA_024224995.1 bacterium
CCCCAGCCTGTGCGCCACCAGGCAATATCCATTCGTCCGTCTCCATCATAATCTCCAACATCATGACTCTGTGCGCCGTCATTTACGATAAAATCAGCAGTAATACCGTCATGCAGCCAGTTACTTGAGCCGTTCCCATAGCTGACAAGCCAGCCGCCCCAGCCTGTTCGCCTCCACGTAAAATCGTACAGACCGTCTCCGTCAAAATCTCCGGCAAGATGAACCTGGTGACCGTCAATTGGGAAAAAATCCTCATACCTGCCGTCATACAATGAGCCCCATACTCCGTTTCCAAAAATAGTAGACCAGGAATACTGGTTCTTGCATCTAAAAATGCGATCCTCTTGCCCGTCTCTGTCGAAATCTCCTGTAAAAACAATTATATATAAGCGTCTTTTGGGGGCTAATCGTCACAAAATTTTTATTTTTTTTATGATATGGGGGATTCGGTGCAGCCTGGCCCGGCGACATGGGGATGCCGGGCCAAAGGGGGGCTATGTCATTTTTTTCTTTTCTGCCTTTTTTTCCATTTTTTCCATTCCTTTTTAGAGGGTGTATACTTTATAAGATCTTTAAATACCTGGATCTCGTCCATGGCAACAATAAGTTGTTTAGCTTTCAATCCTGTTGACTGGAATTTCTTGACGGCTTTATCTGCTTTATTCCATTGGTTCAACTGCGGTCCACCCAGCTTCAATTTCGACGTATAAGCGTCCAGGTATGCTCTGGTAACAGATGACACCGTTGTTATTTTCGGGATTTTATTCTCTATCAGCTTCATTACTCGCTTGACTGTCGGGACCGGAGAGCCCCGCCCTTCGCCCACGACCCAGGGCAGTAACGATAGATAATCCTTAGTAAGACCCAAATTCTGTGGGTCAGCAATGAGTATCCTGCCTTCATTATCTATAACACCCTGCCAGTCTTGTAATGTATAGTTTTCAAGAATCCTGGAAGTAAGCCATAGATCTATATACAACCTATAAAAAAAAATTGTGTCTTTTTTTGAATTTACCAGCCACTTCTTAACAGTATTTTCAAGATCACCACGTTTAAAAAAAGTATATTCATTATTCTCATCATCATAAAACTGCATTATATATCCATAGTAATAACTTTCACCTACGAAATCATCGCTATAGTTAACGGGTTTGTGAAATTTTATGGGACCACTGAGAATATTGATTGTGGGAAGCCCAAGACCCTTTACCTTCTCCAGAACACCTAATTCCTTCAGAAGACTTTTTTGGGCCTTAATCGGTGGATATAGTCCATTAAGGTCTACGCCCCTATCATCTATTATACCAAGCACCTGGTCATTCTTCCCTCCCACAATCCGAAAAACTGTCTTGCTGGCACCGTAGTGTAGATATTTAAGTTTGTGGATTTTCTTGCTCCCTACTTCCTGAATCGTAATTTCAGCAAAAACCGGACTCGCCCAAACGAACAGTCCAAAGACAAGGATAAAAAGACATCGTTTAAAATGTTGATTAGTTAAAAATCTCATATTGATTTCTCCTCTTATTTTTTCAGACTCTATATTATATATCGAGTATCTTTTAATGCAAGGTTTTTAAGTGTTTAGGAATGTGCAGGTCAGAGGTTCGAATCCTCTCGGACGCGAATTTAATCCCCGGCTTGCCGGGGATTATTTTGGTTTGAGCGTCTGCTAAGCCGCCAATCATGACTGAGGTCAATTCTTTTTCTGATCCTCTTCGTTTTTCTCATTGGAGCTGGGTTTGTATTGTTCCCAGATGTCTTTGTAAGCCTGGTGCTTCCATGGAGGTGGGCCTGCTGCAAATGTTTGTTTATCATTTTCATACCAGAAATGAATATTCTTATCGAAATTCTCTTCATCCCGATGGCGATATGCATATCTTAGTTCGCTATGAGTAATTATTCGATTTTTATCTTTAGGATTATTAGGCTCTTTATGTTGCATAAGAATCTTTATATTTTTATTGGTTTTTGAATCTTTGAGAATTACCTGCCAGTGCTTACTAACTATATGAGCCATGTGTGCTTGAAGGTGTATATCAATTGCAAAGTGCACATGGTATTTGTTATTAACCAAAAATTTGAGTGCAAGCTTGGATTTTGTTCTTCTGTTTTGATTATGCTGCTGATCATTGAGGCCGGGGAGTTGTAGGTTTTTTCTCTTGTCAACTATTATTTTTCCCTTATTGTCTTCACGTAAAAAAGCAGCAAAGTCATTATTGAGTTGAGGTCGCATTTTTTCTCCATCATCTGTTAGCAGTGTATCAATGAATAATACTGTGTTCTCCTTCTCAAAAAGTGTATTATAATCTTTACCGGTCAATTGTTTTACAAGTCTGATTCTACCTTCATTAAATCCATAAAAAAAATCATTTTTTTGGTAACCTCTTGCAAATAGAGTTAATAATGATCCGGCTAGTAAAGTAGTAATCAAAGTAATCAAAGTTATCAATCGTTTACTCATCTTAGGTCCTCCAGATATATATATTTTATATTTATTTAGATGCTGGACTGCCTCCGGAAACTGTCAACAACTTTAATGCTATTCTTTTCATCAATATTTTTCTATAATCAAAATAGATATTGCAAGGATTTTTTGTTCTTTTTAAGTGTTTAGGAATGTGACAATCCTAATTATATTGACAAAATTGAAACTGATGCGAAAATGACGAAAATAATACGATATAAAACAATAATTTTAAAAGGAAATATCTATGGATTTTGCGAATTTTTTTAAAGGTGTAGGCGTAAATTATATTATGATAATAGTCGCGGCAATACACACCCTTTTCGGCATATATCAGATAAAAAAAGGAA
>JAAENB010001279.1 GCA_024224995.1 bacterium
AAGCGAATATATGACAAAATATTAATCCGTTTAGAACAACGATTTCGAGATGTTAAAAAAGCCAAAACGAAAGAAAAACAAAAGGAAGCAATGATAAAAATTAAGGGCTTGCTTGAAGACTTTCAACAAGATTCTCATGACAATCAAAACGAATTTTTAGCCTTTAGAAGATACGTAGTTCAGCATTTTAGTCCATTTCGGTAATAAAAACAAGCCCGTAAAGACGTTGCATGCAACGTCTCTGAAACCGTACCAGCGGCAAAACAAAACGACTCCATCTCTAAAACTGCCTCGGCAACAAAAAAACCTAAACAAAACCCTTAAAATGACTCGTTAACAAAAATCGGAGAGGTAGCTCAGTGGAAGAGCTCCGGTTAGCCAAGCCGAAGGTCGCCGGTTCGATTCCAGCCCTCTCCAAAGGAAGGTGACCGGTCGCCCGGAGAGGGTACGACCCCTGCGAGGCGGGGGGATCGGTGATCGGTTGTTTTTAGGGGTTTTCTTATTATTACTACAACTTCTTGCTCTTTTTTTCCGTTTTAGGAATAATTACTGTAAAAATAATACCCTTTGGGGATCTAAAACTACACTTATTAGGTAAAAACTTAAAAAAAGGAAATAAGTATGAATAAAGTATTAAGTAGCTTTTCGATTACCAAAAGCAACTACAGTGTTGTTAAAATAGTCTCGTTTTCCCTCTTGCTCCTATTTGTCATTACAACCAGGGGAATTGCTCAGATTAATTATCAATTGTATAATGATTTTTCAAAAGGCCCGGTTGGTGGCGGACCGGGTTACGAAGCGATGGTTCAATACGATAATTCTTTCACCAGGGTCAATACCCTTACTGAGTTGAGAACGGCCCTGGACAATCCTTCCATTAAGAAGATTTTCATACCAGGCAACCTGTACTTTGAAATCGATGCGCCCATCGAAATAACTACTGACGATTTGCTTATAGCAAGCGATCGCGGTCAGTTTTATACGACCGGAAGAACCTCCTCGGGCGCACTACTCAAGCTTCGAAATGCCTCTGTCGAAAACAATAACCTTATCTTTTTAGTTAATGCCAATAATGTCCGCATCAGTGGTCTAAGGCTCACCTGCGAAGATGTTGAATTGATCAGTGTTGGAATCCAAATAAGAGCTAAATATGGTATTGAAAAAATGCATTTGGAAGTGGATAATTGCGAACTGTTTAATTGGGGTTATGCTGCCGTTCGAATTGACGGAACCCTCTACACTATCGACAACTTAGCCAGTGGATGGGTTCATCACAACCACATTCATCATAATAACAGGGCCGGTCTGGGCTATGGTGTAGTGATCAATTATAAAAATGTACGCAGTTATATCCTGTACAATTTATTCGATGAAAACAGGCATTCCATTGCCGGTAACGGCAGACCTAATGAAATGTATACAGCGGCTTATAATTTGACACTGAAAAATTCCATGAATTCCGAATACGATATGCATGGTTATTCGGATTATAACAAAAAAAAATGTGACGCATTGGCCGATTGTGATCCATATTCCTCCTGTAATACTGCGGGCGCCAGGGTTATCCTCCTGAATAATGCCGTGGTTGACGCGCCTTATTTTTTTAGAATCAGGGGGATTCCTACCGAAGGTGCCTACGTGACCAATAACTTCTTCAACGCCCCGAATTCTTACATGTTGTGGCGAACCTGGTCATATACCGATGAACTGGGCTCCTGTGAGCTGCCGGTTCCCAACAACAAATCAATCTATCTGGGCAAAGACCAGTGGTCGGCTTATAAGTTGTTTGTTTGGGACAACAACCTCAATCCCCACGGAAGGTATATTCAGTATATCTCCTGGTCAGGCCGAAATAGTTGGCAGCCGCTTTTTTTTAATGCCTACCAAAAGGGTAAGATTGCATTCGGGGATTTTAATGGAGACCAGGTATCGGACATCTTTTATAGCAATGGCACCAGTTGGCAAGTATCCTGGAATGGGGTAACGCCCTGGGAAAAACTCAATACTTCCGGTTACCAAAAGGATCAGTTAGCCTTCGGCGACTTCAACGGCGACAGCAAGACAGATGTCTTTACGGGTAATGGCTCGGAATGGAAAGTTTCCTGGAGCGGCACTTCGGGTTGGGAGCGCATCAACACCTCCGGCTACAAGACTCACCAATTGGCGTTTGGCGATTTCAACGGCGACGGCACAACAGATGTCTTTACGGGCAATGGCTCGGAATGGAAAGTTTCCTGGAGCGGCACTTCGGGTTGGGAGCGCATCAACACCTCCGGCTACAAGACCCACCAATTAGCGTTCGGCGATTTCAACGGCGACGGCATAACAGATGTCTTTGCAGGCAAAGGCTCGGAATGGGAGGTTTCCTGGGGCGGCACTTCGGGTTGGGAACGCATCAACACCACCGGTTATGAGACCCACCAATTGGCGTTTGGCGATTTCAACGGCGACGGCACAACAGATGTCTTTACAGGCAATGGCTCGGAATGGAAGGTTTCCTGGAGCGGCACATCAAGTTGGGAGCGTATCAACACCTCTATCCATAAGACCGGCCAATTGGCATTCGGCGATTTCAATGGCGATGGTGTAACAGATATTATTCGAGAATCTTCTTTTTGATGATTCAATCCGAGCATTCAGGTAGTTGTTGCGAATGCATTCCGGCTCACAATTAAATAAGTATTATCTGCATATTTCAGGGTATAGCCGGGATACCCTGAGATATATTATTGACAATTTTTTCACTTCCGTACTTTTTTCTCTTTTTTTGGAATAATTCCGTTAAAAACTCCATCTCACTACCCTTTTAAAAAAAAACACCCTATTTTTTATCAAAATGATAAAAAATACTTGCCGAAGGGCCATTTTCTTAGTATATTATTATCAGAATGATAAAAATTAAACTGTTTCTTTCAGAAGAAAGAAAAACCGGTTGAATAAAAGGAAAAAATCGAATAAACAACAAAGTATGAAATATTCAACCAGCTTAAACGGAGGAACAAAAATGATAATAAACAGTCTTCTCGATACGGATCTTTATAAATTTACCATGCAGCAAGTGGTTCTGCACCGGTTTCCCGGAGCCGACGTTGAGTACGCTTTTAAATGCAGGAACGAGGGAATAGATCTCGCGAAATACATTGATGAAATCAACACTGAGCTGGATCATCTCTGCACCCTGGCCTTCACCGCTGAAGAGCTCAACTACCTCGCAGCATTCAGGTTCTTTAAAAAAGACTTCATTGATTTCCTGCGAATCTTCCGCCTGAGCAGAGACTTCATAACCCTCAGGAAAAACGGAACCGATCTTGCGGTAGATATAAAAGGCCCCTGGCTTCATACGATCCTCTTTGAAGTACCGGTGCTGGCAATTATAAACGAGGTATATTTTAGAAACGTCAGCCCCGAGCCCGATTACGAAAAAGCCCGGGAACTGTTAAACGCGAAGATTAACATTGTAAAAGAAAATAGTGAGATATTAAAATTCGCCGACTTCGGCACCAGGCGAAGACGTTCAGGGGAATGGCAGCAGCAAGTGATTGGAACCCTGGCGGCTGAAGTTCCCGGAAATTTAACCGGAACCAGCAATGTCTACTTTGCCAAAAAATATAATCTCAGGCCCATTGGAACAATGGCTCATGAA
>JAAENB010001280.1 GCA_024224995.1 bacterium
AAGGGAAATGTTATAGGGCGGTAGTGCTCCCGGAAAATGAGCATCACCTATTCAAGAGGGCGAAAATATTCTTGTTTCACCCTCTTGAAGAGGTGATGCTCATTTTCCGAATGGAGTTTTGCTGAATGATAACCAGGAACTAAAAAAAAATTTTTGAAAAGCGCCAGGAGAAACTATGAATAATTTGACCCCATCCAGTGATTTAACGAGAAAAGATTTTGTGAGCAGCAATGATGTGCGCTGGTGCCCGGGGTGTGGAGATTATGCTATAATCAACGCGCTCCAGAGTACTCTTCCCAACCTGGGAATACCGCGGGAAAAATTTGTTTTTGTAAGCGGGATAGGCTGTTCAAGCCGGTTTCCCTATTACATGAATACCTACGGGTTTCATACAATACACGGCAGGGCTCCTACCTTTGCAACGGGGATTAAAGTTGCCAATCCCGATCTTTCGGTTTGGGTAATCACCGGTGACGGTGACGGTTTGAGTATTGGGGGAAATCATCTGGTTCACACGCTGCGCCGGAATATTGATATCAACATAATTCTTTTTAACAATAAAATTTACGGCCTCACCAAAGGGCAGTATAGTCCAACTTCCGTGCAGGGGCAGGTTACCAAGACCAGCCCCTTTGGCTCCCTTGAGCAGCCAATTAATCCTATTTGTGTTGCCCTGGCTTCGGAGGCGACTTTTGTTGCCCGCACGGTTGATACAAATCCGGCGCATATGAAAAAGATTTTTGAAGCCGCGGCTAATCATAAAGGAGTTTCCTTTGTTGAAGTTTTTCAAAAATGCGTAATTTTTAACAATAAAGCATGGGACGACCTTTCCGGCAGAGACGTTCGGGATGAACGCTTTCTTTTCCTGGAAGACGGTGAACCGCTTCGATTTGGAAAAGAAAAAGAAAAAGGGATTATTATGAATGGGGCGAACCCCGTTGTGGTTACTCCCGGCGAGCACGGGATCAAGGAAAGAGATCTTAAGGTTCATGAAGCTGGCGAGCCTAATCCGAGTTATGCGTATACCCTGGCCCAGATGGCCTATCCCGAGCTGCCGACTCCAATTGGGATTTTTCGTTCCGTTGAAAAACCGACGTATGAGAAACAAATAACAGACCAGGTGCAGCACGCGACAACTCTTACGGGAAGGAGAAACCTCCAGACCCTGCTTCGGGGAAGCAATTATTGGCATATATCCGATGATGGTGATACCATAACACAGGCCGGCCAAATGGAGAGCCGCTTCCAGGAAGAAGACCGGATTATGGATGAACGGTTAAAAGCAATGCTGCGAAATAATAAATCGCCCCTTATTACAACACTGCGGACAAAAGTGGGATCTGTTTACCGGGAATATGGGTATAAACGGACAAAAATTATATCTTCCACTGATTCTGTTGCCGCGGCAATATCGGTACTAAAATCCTATAACGTGAAAAGTCTACTCGTTATGGATGGTGACAATCTTGCCGGTTTTATTACCCAGTGGGATATTCTTATGTATGTCCTCCTGAGTCCTATAGACCGCGACCATACCAGGGTGTCAACGCTTCTCAAACCATCGTATGATTTTCTTGATGAGGACGACACCGTCGCCGATGCAATTAACCGTTTGGCAGTAAGTGGTGATAAGTTGATTCCCATAAAACTTAAAGAAGGTGAAGATAAATTCGGCCTGTTTACCACAAGACAGATTCTATGGTTCCTGTATGAAAGTCTTGAAAAGACAGGAGAAGAAAAAAGCGAAGAAAAAGAACCGGCAGGGATGGTTTAAAACATGAAAATACATGAATACCAGGCAAAGGAACTTTTGAAGAAGTATTCTGTACCGGCTATTAACGGAGTCACGATTGAAAAGCTTGAAGAGGCCGCTTCCGCGATTGACACAGTTGCGGCTGAATTTTGTACAAATACATTTGTTATTAAGGGGCAAATTCATGCCGGCGGCAGGGGAAAGGGCGGCGGGGTGAAACTTTCCCGGGGCAAAGAGGAAGCCCTTGAAAATGTAAAAAATATCCTGGGTATGAATCTTGTTACGCACCAGACCGGTCCCGGGGGGCAGCCCGTTAAAAAGGTTCTGGTAAGCCCGGCAACTGCCATCAAAAAAGAGTACTACGCGGCAATAACAATGGACCGCTCTCTGGCCCAAAACGTTTTTATGGTATCTACGGAAGGGGGAATGGACATTGAGGAAGTCGCGGCGAAGACGCCTGAAAAAATTGTAAAAGAATGGATCAAGCCCGGGTTTGGGATGAGGAATTTTCAGGCCCAGCGGCTGGCCCGGTCTTTAGGGTTACAGGGGGCAGCGCTCAAAGAAGGAGCGAAACTTTTTAAAAATCTCTACCGTCTTTATGATGAAATGGACGCTTCAATTGTTGAGATCAATCCGCTGGTGTTGACCGCTACTGAAGAATTAACCGCGCTGGACGCTAAAATTGTTTTTGATGAAAACGCGCTGTACCGGTTAAAAGAGGTTAGCGCGATGAGAGATATAGACGAAGAAGATCCTGCGGAAGTTGAAGCGAGTACGTATAACCTCAGTTATATAAAACTGAATGGAACTGTTGGATGTATGGTAAACGGCGCGGGGCTTGCTATGGCGACGATGGATATCATCAAACAGCAGGGAGGAGAGCCGGCTAATTTTCTTGACGTGGGTGGCGGAGCCAGTGTTGAGACAGTAAAGAACGGTTTCAGAATTATTCTTTCGGACCCAAATGTGAGGACGGTGCTGGTGAATATTTTTGGCGGAATAGTCCGGTGCGACCGGATTGCCGGGGGAATCATTGAAGCAGTGAAAGAACTTGATCTCAATGTACCAGTTGTTGTGCGCCTTGAGGGAACCAATGCCGTGGAAGCCAGGAAGCTGCTGGCAGAGTCAAATGTCTCTCTCATTTCTGCCAATTCACTGGCAGAGGCGGCAGAGAAAGCTGTTATTTCAACAAGAGCAAACTAAAGGAAAATGGAGGTCGCAGTTTGATATAGTAGGTACGCGCGGGAATTATTCCGATCTTTCCTCCACCCTTGTGATAATACGTCCTGTATTGCACAAGGGCGTCGCCATCGTGGCTCCTGTTCCGGAAAGATCGGAATAATTCCCTGACGTTGCTGTAGAACCTGAGTATTTAGACTGTGCCCAAACGGGGAGAAGAAATATGTCGATATTAGTTAATTCGGAGTCTAAAATTATTGTACAGGGTATTACCGGTTCTGAGGGAGGGTTTCACGCGGAGCAGTGTTACCAATATGGTAAAAATGTTGTTGGCGGAGTGACTCCCGGGAAAGGCGGGAGCAGGGTGCTTGATTCAAATCTTCCGGTTTATAATTCGTGCCGGGAGGCACGGGAAGAGCTTGGAGCAACGGTGTCATTGATCTTTGTGCCGGCACCATTTGCCGCGGACGCCATAATCGAAGCAGCAGAGGCAGGTATTGAACTTATCGTTTGTATAACCGAAGGGATACCGGTGAAAGATATGCTGGAGGTCCATTCCTATATACGGCAGAGTAATTCACGGCTCATTGGGCCAAACTGTCCCGGGGTCATCACCCCGGGAGAAGCCAAAGTAGGGATTATGCCCGGGTTCATTGTAAAGGAAGGATCTGTTGGGGTTATATCAAAATCCGGTACGTTAACTTACGAAGCGATCAGGCAGATCGGCGATGAAGGACTGGGCCAGTCGACCTGTGTAGGAATAGGCGGTGACCCCATAATCGGAACCAGTATGATTGAACTTATGGACCTGTTTGAGAATGATCCGGCAACGAACGCCGTTGTCCTTATTGGAGAGATTGGCGGATCAATGGAAATTGAAACAGCTGAATATATTAAGAACAATATAACAAAGCCAGTGGTGGGGTTTATCGCGGGACAAACAGCGCCGCCGGGAAGAAGAATGGGACACGCCGGAGCAATTATCTCGGGCAGTGATGAATCAGCAGCCGCAAAAAAAGAAGTTATGAAGAAATGCGGAATTCATGTAGCAGAATCACCGGCAGACATAGGGAAAACCGTTCGCCGGGTTTTAACGTAATAAAAAAAATAGGAGGTTGCCATGCAGGAAAAAGCGATACTTGAATTTAATAACGAAGAATATGAGTTTGATATCATAAAGGGAACAGAAAATGAGTTTGCTGTTGATATCAGTCAACTGAGGAGCAAAACCGGGCTGGTTTCATTTGATCCCGGATTCGTAAACACCGGTTCAACAACATCCCGTATCTCTTTCGTCAATGGAGAAGAGGGCATTTTGCGCTACCGGGGATACCCGGTAGAAGAACTGGCGGAGAAATCCAATTTTCTTGAGGTAGCCCATCTTCTTATGTACGGAAGCCTGCCGTCAATGGAAGAACTGGGTGACTTTTCAACGCTTATTGAAGAACACGCGGGGCTTCATACATCTCTGGAGCTTCATTACAATGGATTCCCGGCAAGTTCACCTCCCATGGCAATACTTTCCACAATGCTCAACGCCGTTGCCTGTTATCATCCCGACCTGCTGCATATAGACTATGACAGCCCGGGGTTTCATGACGCTGCAGCGAAGATCTTATCGAAAGTCCGTACTATCGCTGCGTATACGTACCGGGCAACAAACGGCTTGCCGTTTAATTATCCCGATTCACAGCTTGACTATTGCAGTAACCTGCTTCACATGATGTTTTCTTCTCAATTCGTGCGGTACCAGGCCCATCCTGCTTTTGTAAAGGCACTTGATAAATTTTTGATTGTCCACGCGGACAACGAACAGGGATGTTCAACATCTACTGTTCGTATGGTGGGGAGTTCCCGGGCAAACCTCTTCAGTTCCGTATCTTCCGGGGTATGCGCCTTATGGGGACCGCTCCATGGATCTGCCAATGTGGCAGTTATTAACATGCTTGAAGATATACATAAAACCGGGAAAGATCCCTCGCACTATATTAATACTGCTAAGGATAAAAACAACGATGCCAGAATTAACGGGTTCGGACACCGGATATATAAAAAGTTCGATCCCCGGGCGGCAATTCTAAAAGACCAGGTTCATGAAATATTTGATCATACCGAATGCCATGATCCGCTTCTTGAGATAGCTATTGAGCTGGAAGAGCGGGTCTTAAAAGATGAGTATTTTATTGAAAGAAAACTCTATCCAAATCTTGATTTTTACAGCGGTATTTTGCTGAGAGCAATCGGCATCCCAACTGAGATGTACCCGGTCATGTTTGCCATTGGCCGTATGCCCGGGTGGATCTCAAACTGGAAAGAACTCTTAGAACAGAAACAAAGAATTAGTCGGCCGCGCCAGATATATAACGGTGAAATCAAGAGGAAGTATACGAATTAAAAAAGGAGGAACCTATGCAAGAGAAAGCAACATTAAGAATAAAAGGGGAATCATATGATTTTGATGTCCTCACGGGAACTGAAAATGAAAAAGGTATTGACCTGAGAGATCTACGAACCAGGTCCGGGGCAATAACCCTGGACCCCGGGTATGGAAACACGGGGTCAACAATATCTAATATTACTTTTATTGACGGAGAAAAGGGAATTCTGCAATATCGCGGATATCCCATTGAAGAGCTTGCAGAGCATTCAACATTTCCCGAAACAGCCTATCTCGTAATGTACGGGAAAATCCCAACCAAAACAGAGCTGGAAAAGTTTAACAGCCGCCTTGAGGGATTTGCCGATCTCCACCGGTCATTGTTGAATCATTTTAACGCCTTTCCCGGTGACGCGCCCCCTATGGCTATCCTGTCGGGAATGCTTAATGCCATTTCCTGTCATCACCCGGAATTGCTGAATGCTGTTTCAACAGGAGATGAATTCGATGAAATAACGGCAAAGATCCTTTCAAAGGTTCGGACTGTTGCGGCGTGCGCCTATCGTACGTCAAAGGGGCTTCCTTTTAATTATCCTAATCCGGGTCTGAATTACACGGAAAACTTTTTGCATATGATGTTTTCCATGCCGTATAAATCTTTTGAAATTAAACCGGAAATCGTGCGGGCCCTTGACCTGTTTTTTATACTCCACGCCGACCACGAACAGAATTGTTCAACCTCAACCTTACGAATGGTTGGCAGTTCCCGGGCGAATCTTTTTAGTTCCGTATCTGCGAGTGTATGCGCATTATGGGGACCGCTCCATGGAGGGGCGAACACCGCGGTTATTAAGATGCTTAATGAGATTAAAGAATCGGGCAAAGATGTGGATTATTACATCAGCAAAGCAAAAGACCCGGAAAGTGACGTGCGCCTTATGGGTTTTGGACACCGGGTCTATAAAAATTTCGATCCACGAACTAAAATTTTAAAGAAACACGTGGACAGGGTTCTAAAGATTCTTAATATCGATGACCCTATGCTTGAGATTGCCATGAGACTTGAAGAAAAGGCGCTTAAGGATGAATACTTTGTTGAACGGAAACTTTTTCCCAATGTGGATTTCTACAGCGGTATACTTTTGCGGGCAATCGGTATCCCTCTTGATATGTTCACGGTGCTCTTTGCTATTGGCCGTATGCCCGGGTGGATAGCAAACTGGAAAGAACTTCTTGAACAGAACCTTCGAATTCACCGGCCGCGGCAGGTGTATACCGGTCCTGAAAAAAGAAGCTATGTTGAAATAGGAAAACGTTAAAAGTTTTTTATACGTTCTTTAAAAATTTTTGAAAGTTCTTTATCCCATTAGACCCCTGGCCGCCCCCATCCCATTCATCCTCCCGGAGGGGGCGGCAATTTATGGGGTTATATAAAACCAGGCAACAGGAAGGAACGGTATACCATGAAAACAAGCTTGCAGGTAAATGGAAAATCATATAAATTGTACAGCCTCGAAGAGGCAGGGAAGAAGGGGCTTTCGAATATCAACAAACTGCCAAAAAGTTTAAAAGTCCTTCTTGAAAATATACTCCGGAATATGAGTGAAGAGAACGTCACCTGGGATGACGCGCAAGCCATTAATGATTGGGTACAGGAAAAGCGGTCAGACCGGGAAATATCATTCTATCCATCCCGGGTTTTACTGCAAGACTTTACCGGGGTTCCTGCTGTAGTGGATCTTGCGGCTCTGCGTGATGCCATGGTAACCCTGGGAGGAGACCCGGAATTAATAAATCCAAAAATTCCCGTGGATCTTGTCATTGATCATTCAGTCAGTGTTGACAGCTATGGAGACCATGATTCAATTGAAAGAAATGTATCTCTTGAATATAAAAGAAACCTGGAACGGTATACTTTTCTAAAATGGGGGCAGAACGCGTTTAAAAATTTTCGCGTTATTCCCCCGGGTACCGGGATTATTCACCAGGTAAATCTTGAATACCTGGCGCAAGTAGTATGGAACGATAATACTGAAGACGAAGCCCTTGTCTATCCCGATACCCTGGTGGGAACCGACAGTCATACAACAATGATAAACGGGCTTTCCGTACTGGGCTGGGGGGTTGGCGGCATAGAAGCGGAAGCTGCCATGCTGGGGCAGCCAATAACAATGATTATTCCCGAAGTGGTTGGGGTTAAACTCTCAGGGCAATTAACCGAAGGGACAACGGCAACGGATTGTGTCTTAACTGTTGTTGATATGCTGCGGCAGCAAGGTGTTGTTGGTAAATTTGTTGAATTTTACGGACCCGGGATAAAAAACCTTACCCTTGCCGACAGGGCTACTCTTGCCAATATGGCTCCCGAATACGGCGCAACATGCGGTTTTTTCCCTGTTGATGAATCAACAATCCGGTATCTTGCTTTTACCGGCCGTTCAACGGACCAGGTAAACCTGGTAGAACAGTACGCGAAAGAGCAGGGGCTCTGGTATTCCAGTGATGATCCGGACCCGGTTTTCTCCGATGTGGTGGAACTTGATCTTGGAACAGTAAAACCCTGTATAGCCGGTCCAAAAAGACCGCAGGACAGGATCTATTTAGAGAACGCGTCAGTGGAATTTAATTCTGTTCTTAATACCGTATATAATTTGCCAGCGGCTCCATTGTTGGAAGTACCGGTACCGGGAAGTGATTTTGCCCTGGCACATGGCCATATCACAATTGCCGCAATAACCAGTTGTACCAATACCTCGAATCCTTCGGTTCTCATAGCCGCGGGGCTCCTCGCGCAAAAAGCCCGGGCAAAGGGACTCTCGGTAAAACCCTGGGTTAAAACATCCCTGGCTCCCGGTTCCCAGGTAGTAACGGATTACCTGGAAAAATCGGGCCTCCGGAAGGATCTGGATGCCCTTGGATTTAATACGGTGGGCTATGGCTGTACAACCTGTATTGGTAATTCCGGCCCCCTGGCAAAACCTGTTTCCGAAGCGATTAAACAGGGGGATCTTGTTACCTGCTCTCTCCTTTCGGGGAACAGGAATTTTGAAGGCAGGATCAATCCCGATGTAAAAGCCAATTTTCTCGCCTCACCCCCCCTGGTTGTGGCCTACGCCCTGGCCGGTTCAATGCTGAAAGATATAACAACAGAAGCCCTTGGAAAGGACAGCCAGGGGAATGATGTTTTTCTAAAGGATATCTGGCCTTCTCAAAAGGAAATAGACTGTTTAATAGAAGAAAGTGTAACACCGGAGATGTTTAAGAGCCGCTATAATAATGTTTTTGAGGGCGACAGGCATTGGCAGGAAGTGGTAACTTCCAAAAGTACCCGGTATACCTGGGATAGAAACAGCACCTATATTAATAATCCTCCATTTTTTGAAACGATTAAAACCCGGGGTGCTTTTCAAGTTGAAAACGCGAAGATCCTGGCGCTCCTGGGAGACTCCATAACAACCGATCATATTTCTCCTGCCGGAGCTATAGCTGCCGACAGTCCTGCCGGGCGTTACCTCTCGGGGAAAGGAATAGAAAAGGAAAACTATAATTCCTATGGTTCCCGCAGAGGCAATCACGAAGTAATGATGCGTGGAACCCTTGCCAATATCAGGATCAGGAACGAGATAACTCCCGGTGTTGAAGGGGGATTTACGAAATATATACCAAAAGATGAAGTTCTTTCTATTTTTGAGGCTGCTGAAAAATACCGGGAAGGGGAGAGTCCCCTGGCCGTTATTGCCGGAAAAGAGTACGGCACCGGTTCCTCGCGGGACTGGGCAGCCAAAGGGACGCTTCTTCTGGGAGTAAAGGCCGTCATTTGTGAGAGTTTCGAAAGGATTCACCGGTCCAATCTCATTGGCATGGGGGTGCTGCCGTTACAGTTTCCCCGGGGAGTTACCAGGAAAACACTGGATCTCGATGGCAGTGAAACAATTGGGCTCAGCAGTACCGGAACCTTTTCTCCAAAATGCGAGATCCGGGCCCACATAAGCAAAAAAGATGGTTCAACAATATCTATCAACCTTATTTCCAGGATAGATACAGCTGATGAATTTACGTACTTCAGCAGCGGGGGAATCCTCCCCTATGTTCTTAAAAAAATAAAGACAGAGGCACGATGAACCAGAAAGCAATAAAATCATTGCCATTTCCTTTTATAGACAGGATGCATAGAGCTGTTATACTTCGCTCTGTGAATAATGAATTCGACCGTCATTTGATCCTGAAAATGTACGGGGATTTTTATCCAAAAAAATCGTTCCAGGGATTGCCGCCCGATGATCCTGATCAAATGGAAAATTGGGTCGATAATTTCCTGGATAAAGCGTTTAATATTATTGGTCTCACCATTGATGAGCAGGTTATTTGCCACGGTTCGATTTTTCGTATTGATAATAAACGGTCCGAGTTTGTGATCGCGGTAATGCCCAAATTCCAAAACGCCGGAATTGGAACCCAGCTTACCCGTATGATAAAAAAAATATCATATGAACTTGGGTTTAAAAGCATCTGGCTTAGTGTTGAACCATTTAACAGGCAGGCAAAACACATATATACAAAACTTGGGTTCCAGGTAGTCTCGCAGCATGCCTGTGACGACACGGAAATGATTATTGATCTTGAATCCGATCCGGCAACCAAAACCGAAGTACGTGAAATTATGACAAAGAATGTTTCCTCGTTAACCGGGGATCATTCAATTTCCGACGCCGTTACACTTTTTCTGAAAAATGATATTTGCGGAATCCCAATAATTGAAGCCAATAATTCCATAGCGGGATTTTTAACTGAAACGGACCTTCTTGAGAATATGAATGAAAAAAGAAAAATAAGCGAGATAATGACCAGGAATGTTTTTTATGTTGAGGACCGGACAAGAGTTGTGGAAATCATAAAAATAATCAGTGAAACAAAGCTAAAACAGATTCCCATTGTTTGTGGAAAAACCCGTACCTTAGTTGGAATTGTCACCAGGAAAGATATCATTCGGCATATTCATAATTCTCATATGAATTAAGATGAATTAAGATTTGAATCAAGGAAACCCTTAAATGGAAAATGTATTAATATATTCAGATAAACTTGCCGGTTATGAATATCCGGCAGATCATCCCTTTAAACCCGAACGGGCCAGGCACTTTTTGGAGTTATTAAACCGGTACACTCTTATGTATGAAAATAACCAGAAAATTATTGACCCTGATATAGCGAGTAAAGACCTGCTTGGTAATTTTCATCACCATGAGTATATTGAACTGCTGGAGACCTGTGACAAAGGGGAATATTCAATTGAAATGCTTCAGGCCGGACTTGGCACAAATGACAATCCAATTGAGAAAGGGATATATGAATTTTCGGCTCATGCGACCGGGGGAACACACAAGGGGGCGATGATGTTATTAAATAATGAAGCACGGTTTGTGTTTAATCCCGTTGGCGGTTTTCATCACGCGGGACCCAATCATTCCGAGGGGTTTTGTTATATTAATGATATTGCCGTGGTGATAAATGACCTGGTTGCAAAAGGACTCAGGGTTGCCTATATTGATGTTGATGTTCACCACGGAAATGGCGTTCAGGACGCTTTTTATTTATCCCACAGGGTTCTAACCATATCATTTCATGAATCGGGTAAATCCCTGTATCCCTGGTCCGGGTTTGAGAACAGTATTGGGGTACAGGAAGGGGCAGGGTACAATATCAATGTTCCGCTTTTAAAGGGAACCGATGATGAAGTCTATCTCAAGGCCTTTGAAGAACTGGTGCCGCCCCTGGTGAATAGTTTTAAACCGGATATTGTATTCGCGGAAATAGGGGCCGATGTACATAAAGATGATCCCCTGGCTCATCTCGATTTGACCAGTAACGGTTATGAAAAGATAATAAAGATCATTAATGAAATATCACCAAAGATTCTTGCTACGGGCGGAGGCGGGTATAATTGTTATGAAACAGCTTCTCTCTGGACCCTGGCATGGGCAGCCTTTTGCGGTCTTGAACCCCATGACGGTTTTGCCGGGTCCGTGGGCGGAATGATGTTTGGCCCTGAAGCACAGGCCGGTAATCTTCGTGATGAACCATTCAGTGCTTCAAGTGAAGTAAAAGAAAATTGTTTGGCACATACAACAAAAATAATCGAGTATATAAAAAAGAATGTTTTTCCTGTACATGGCTTATAGGGAATATTTGAAAAAAAATAATAATAAAAACAACTATTATGGAGGATGTTATGAGTGAGAATATTGTCTGGATCGATTTCGATACTATGGAAAAGTTTATGGTTGATGTGTTTACGGGGCTTGGCGTTTCAGAGGAAGATGCCGCTGTTTGCGCCGATGTATTAATAACTGCCGACAAAAGAGGCATCGATTCCCACGGTATAAACCGGTTAAAACCGATATATTACGACCGAATTAAAGCTCAAATTCAATTTCCAAAAGCCGAGCTGAAGATCGTAAAAGAAAGACCGGCTTCAGCGGTAATAGACGGCGGTCATGGGATGGGAATGGTAGTCGCGAAAAAATCAATGGAACTGGCAATAGAGAAGGCCCGGAAATACGGCATTGGTATGGTAGCAGTGCGCAATTCCACCCATTACGGTATTTGCGGATATTACGCGTTAATGGCCGCGAAAGCCGGGATGGTAGGGCTTACGGGAACCAATGCGCGGCCTTCTATTGCGCCAACATTCGGCATTGAAAATATGCTGGGAACCAATCCCTTTGTTGTGGGATTCCCCACAAATGATGACTTTCCTTTTTGCATCGACTGCGCCACTTCCGTGTCACAGCGTGGAAAGATCGAAGTTTACGCGCGCGGAGGAAAAACAATGCCTCCGGGCTGGGTGATCAACCAGGATGGAGAAACAAAGACCAACGCGGAAGAGGTTCTGCAAGAACTGATAAACGGTACTGCCGCCTTAACTCCTCTTGGCGGTGTTGGAGAGGATGGCGGCGGTTATAAGGGCTATGGCTATGCCACAGTGGTTGAAGTTCTTTCTGCCGCACTTCAGGCAGGCAGCTATTTGAAGATGCTCTCGGGTTTTGAAAACGGCAAAAAGGTTCCGTATAAACTGGGTCACTTTTTTATTGCTGTTGATATTGAAAGCTTTACGGAACTGGATTCTTTCAAAAAGATCGCCACCGATATACTGGACCAGCTCAGGGCCTCTAAAAAGATGCCGGGGCAGGACAGGATATTCACTGCCGGTGAAAAGGAATATGACGCGTGGCTTTATAGAAAAGATAAAGGGGTTCCCATTAACAAAAGCCTGCAAAATGATATTGTTGCCATGAGAGATGAGCTGAATATTTCAGGGTATTATTTTCCCTTTTAAAAAATAATAGAGTCTCATCCTTTTAGAGTATTACCTCCGGGAAGGTCTCCTTTTTATAGCGAAAAAGGGGGCCTTCCTTATGGACGTGCACTGTATTACAGATCCACACACTCCAGCCGCTCCAGCTTCGAGGCAGACATCACAACAATGATCTTCTTTACAACAGAATTGGTAATCCCGTCAATCTTCTTATCCTTCGCATACTGCGCCAGCTTCTCCCGGGCCTTCGTAAACGCCTTTTCCACAGCAGAAGGATCCTGTTTTAAATCATGGGCCTTAATATACTTCAGTTCAATTATATAGCTGAATTTGGTCATATCTGTGACAAAAATATTTTTCTCTAGCCAGATATCGGCAAAACCCTTATTCATCTCCGGTTCGGAATGGACCCGGTAGAGCGGCGAAAGATTCAGGTACGCAAGGAGAAAAAGCTTCAGTCCTTCTTCATGAAAGGTAAAGTCCCGAATGGAACTGGCGTCATAAAATTTGCCGATAATATACTGAAAAAGATCTTCCCATTTTCCCTCAAAGGCCATTGCGTTAAAAAGGTTTGTAAGGGAATAGGTGTCGATATCCAGGTCGTAGACATCGGCAACCGCAGACCGGAGATAGCCCCAGAACAGGGTCTCAATAACCTTGTTGGGAATCCGGAAAATAAACATCCTGTCGTACAGGTGTTTTTCTATGGTAATAAGCCCAAGATAATAAAGCAGGCTGATAAATTTTTCCCGGTCAATAACCTCTCCGATAGAAAAACTTCTGGTCAGTTCCGCAGAAATAGACTGCTTGTCGAGTATTTCTTTTAAGATACTGAAATTTCCGTTTAGTTTATTGTCAATAATAAGAAGATGCCGGAGCCTGCCGTAATCGGTTCGTACGTTGTCGTCAATAAGATCCAACGGTATCTTTTTTTCCTGGATATATTTATTAATATAGAACAGCACCATATCGGTATTATAAATTTTTTCATTAATATTTTCCGAAAATGAATAATTATTATAATACTCTTCCATTATGGTCAGTGATGTTTCCCTGTCTTCCTGCTTTATTATATTATTTTTCATATAGTAGTCAACAAGCGTTTGGATCTCTTCTTTTGTAAAGCCCATGAGGGAGTGAAACAGTTTCCCGGTTGATATATTATCACCCATATTAAACCCGCTTGTAACATCAGCAAGAAGAAGAGGGGAAACCCCGGTAACAAAAAGGCGGTCAATAGCCCTGGATTTGGTCCCGCCTTTGATTATGGTGAAAAAATTTCGCAGGAAACCGCCGCTATGGGTAATCTTTTCATAGGTGTCTTTGCCGTGCTCAATAAGGATATTGTTTGCAAAATTGTCGTATTCGTCAATGAGCATGTAATACGTGACCTTCCGGGAAGCCAGGTTCTCCATAAAGTTCTTAAGCCTGTCACTGGCGTTTTTGGCTCTACTCACATCAGCATGGATTTTTTCAATATTTTTAAGCAGATCCTGGTATGAATCAAGAAAAATATCAATTTTTATTCGTATGTGTTCAATGAATGAATACTCTATTTCCTCAATGGTGCCGTTTGATTTAACCTGGGAAAAGTCGAAATCTATAACCGGGCAGCTGTTTTTTAAAGGAGTTGGGTTCTTTCCAATGTAGGTGTCTTTAAATAAGGTATCAAAGTTTTCTTTTTGCTTGATATCATAATAATGCTGCAGCATTGAAATAAAGAGAGATTTGCCGAACCTTCGGGGGCGGAGAAAAAAGAGATACCTGCTGCCCAGGTTCTCCAGTTGTTCAATATAGGCAGTCTTATCAATAAAATAGTAGTTTTCTGATCGTAACAGTTCAAAATTGCTGATCCCATAGGGGATTCTTTTGTAATTCATACCAACCTCTAATGTAGAGAGTGAACGATTGGCACATAAAAATCAATCAAAAAAAATTACTGCCGGGAAAATAGATTTGAAAGCGGCGCTGCGAACGCCGCTTTCACCTGTTGATTCAGTCCTTGAACCTGTCAAGCTCGGTCCGGGCAATGGAAATCCTCTGCATCTCCGATGTGCCCTGTATAATTTCACCGAGCTTCGCGTCGCGGTAAAGCCTTTCCACGGCAGCGCCCTTCATATAGCCGCTGCCGCCGTGAACCTGCATAGCCAGGCCGGAAATTTCCGTAGCCGATTCACTGGCAAAAAGCTTTGCTGACGAAGTAAGAACATCCGCCTCGGGATCATCAGTCTCTTTTGCCCATGCAGCTCTATAGAGCAAGAGCCGGGAGAGGTCCGTTAGTATCATCATATCGGCAAGTTTGAAAGAAACTTCCTGGTAGCGGTTAATGATTTTACCAAAAGTTCTTCTCTCTTTTGAATGGCTGTTGGCCTCATCCATACAGGCCGTCGCGATCCCTAAGGAAGCCGCGGCCATACCAATCTTGCCGTATTCAAACATCTGTGCAGCCAGGGAAAACCCGCCGCCGGCGTATCCCAGAACAGCGGATTCCGGAAGTTCGCAATCATTGAGAATTATTTCACCCGTTGGTGAACCCCGGTATCCCATTTTTTCAACAGGACAACCCGCAGAGAAACCGGCAGTATTGGAAGGAATAAGAAATGCCGTCATGCTTTTTGCCGGTTCAGCAGCAGGATCAGTGCGGGCCAGAACGAGAACCGTATCTGCGATAGGCGCGTTTGTTATCATTGACTTGCTGCCGTTGAGGATCCAGGTATCACCTTTTTTAACAGCCTTTGTATTTATACCGGCGATATCCGAACCGGCCTCGGGCTCAGTAATGCCAAAGGCACCCACAGTATCGCCCGTTATAATTTGGGGCAGGTATTTATTTTTTTGTTCTTTCGTGCCAAACATCTCAACAGCCAGGCCGAACATGAGTGAACTTGACATTGCCGAAATGAACGTTGATGAGCAGGCTTTTCCAATCGCTTCACTGGAGACAGTATAACTAATTAGATCGAGATTACTGCCGCCATATTC
The DNA here is from genome assembly GCA_024224995.1 of bacterium. The sequence continues at coordinate 15,607 of JAAENB010001280.1, forward strand.
TTTGTCATGAATTATTCCAAGATAGCCAATGTCACCAAGTTTTCTAAGGTTCTCCTTGATTAAAACGGAAATTTCTTCTTCAGAACCATTATCAAGCAGCCCGGCTTTTGGAGCTAATTCCTTCGCGCTAAACTCTTCATATTTTTTCCTTATTTCAGCTTGATCTGTTGTTAATTCATAATTCATAATTTTTCTCCTGCATCACATCATTCTTGAAATTATCATTCTCTGGACTTCTGAGGTGCCGCCGCCAATCTGGGCAAGCTTCGCGCCTCTGAACATACCTTCAACAGGATACTCATGCATGAGGCCGTAACCGCCAAATATTTGAACCGCTTCCGACAGTGCTTTAAGGCCCCAGTCGCCAATATAGGCTTTCGCTATTGACGCCTGCATGTGGTTGATATCATGGCCCGCGTCCTTGAGGCTTGCCACCCGGTAAACCGCCAGTTTCGAGACCTCGTAGATAATTCTCATCTCCGCGATCTTGCGCTGAACAGCTTGAAAATCTCTAATGGGCTTACCAAATTGAACCCGCTCATTGGCATACTTCGAGCACGCTTCCACAAGATATTTTAGTATACCAACATAGGGAGCGATTAAGGCGCTTCTGTCCCATTGCAGCGTCTGGTGAACCATGGCAAAACCCTGGCCTTCCTGCCCCAGCATATTCTCCTCAGGGACTTCACAGTCTTCCATAAAAACCTCAGACGTCGTAGATGCTCTCACGCACATCTTGTGAAACGGTTTTCCCGTAGAAAACCCCTTAAATCCCTTTTCAAGAATAAATGCCGTAATGCCTCCGTGCTTCAGTTTTTTATCGACAGTAGCGTAAACAACGCAGACATCGGCAACGGGTGCATTGGTAATAAAGGTCTTAGTGCCGTTGAGAATCCACCGGTCTCCTTTTTTCTTCGCCGTTGTTTGAACAGAGGCGGCATCGGAACCGGCATCGGGTTCCGTAAGTCCCATGCAGCCGATCCATTCACCTGAGGCGATTTTTGGCACGTATTTTCTTTTCTGCTCTTCAGTACCATTTTTAAAAATGGTGTCCCCGCAGAGATAGGTGTGAGCGCCAAGGGCCAGGGTATGGCCTCCGTCAATACCGGCGTGACTGAGTGCTTCGGAAGCAAGACAGCAGGTAACAATGTCGGCTCCCTGGCCGCCGTATTCTTCCGGAAAGGGCAGGCCCAGAAGTCCCATTGCCGCCAGTTTTTCCCATATTTCAAATGAAAACTCCGATTTAAGATCCGCCTCCCTGCATAGATCTACAATCTCGTTTTTCGCGTAGCGGTAAATCGTGTCTCGAAACATTTCCTGTTCTTCGCTAAGGCTGAATTCCATAAACAAACTCCTTTATTTAACAATAATAGATTCGGGCATTTCAATAACCCTGGCTCTTAAATATTCTCCCAGCGTTTTCGCCTGGGGGTCGCTTTTAACTGAAGCGGCAGCGCCTTCTCCCAGGAATCCTTTGATATAAAAATTTAACGCTAACAGGTTCGGCAGTTCATACCGCTCAATCCGGAACGGACTCACGTCAGTTAAGAGCTCCTTAAGTTTCTCCTCTGTAAGATAATCATTCAGATAGGCGTATGCCTCGGGGGTTTTTGCCCACACGCCGAGATTCGCGTTGCCGCCTTTATCTCCGGAACGGGTGGCAAAAGCTCTACCCAATTGAACGCTTATTTTATTATCATCGGGAATTTTGGGGATCTCCATTTGAAGAGCTTCCGGTTTTACGGTCCCTGTAGTATAATTATTTGGTTCTATAAGAGATTCTATTAAAAATTCATTCTCTTCAAGAACAACCTTTTGTTGTAAGTGTTTTTGAGAAATAAGGGCCGGCCAGTGAACAATGGCAGGCGATTCTCTACCCGGAGGAGACGTGAAGGTAAATCCCGGAATATTCGCCAGGGCAAGCTCCACTACACGGGAAGAAAACATCCTGCCCACCTTTTCCTTGTCCGGGTCCATTATTGATATACGAAGGAAGGCAAAGGCGGCTTCATTGCTTGCGGGATTTTCTTTATCGGACCGGATCAGTTGAACATGGGCCAGGGCAAATTGATCCTTTCCGCCAAGGGCGTCAAAGAGAGTATCTTCAACGATTTCCGCTTTTTTTTCAATATCCAGCCCTGTTAATATCACGGTCATGGAATTTTTGTATCCGCCCATATTATTAATACAAACTTTTGTAGAGCCCGTGGGCGGTTCACCTTTGACACCGGAGATTTTAACCCGGTCCTTTTTTTCCTGAGAGATCTCTATTGTGTCGAACCGGGCTGCCAGGTCAGGAGTGAGATATTTTGGTTCCCGGATCTCATAGAGCAGCTGAGCCTTTACCGTGTCAACGGAAACAAGCCCCCCGGTACCGGGATGTTTGGTTATAATAAAAGAACCGTCTTCATTTATTTCGGCAATGGGAAACCCCACATTTTTATACGAAGGAACTTCTTCAAAGAAGGAATAGTTGCCGCCCGTAGCCTGGCCGCTGCATTCAATAATATGACCGGCAGTAACAGCTCCCGCGAGCTTATCCCAGTCATCCCGCTTCCAGCCAAACTTCCAGGCAGCAGGCCCGGAAACAATTGAGGCGTCGGCGATCCTGCCGCCAACAATAATGTCGGCGCCTTCTTCAAGGGCTTTGACTATTCCCCAGCATCCCAGGTAGGCGTTTGCCGTTATCGTAAAGGCGTTGGCGTCCGAAAGGGGGATGCCCCTGTCCAGGTGGGAGAAGCTTTCGCCCATTTCCTGGAGTTTTTTTATATCCCGTATGAGGTCATCGCCTTCAATATAGGCGATCTTTGGATTGATACCAAGCTCCCGGGAAATGCTGCCAAGCTCATTCGCCAGCGCTTTCGGATTCAAGCCGCCGGCATTGGAGATGACCCGTATATTTTTATCGAGACATTCTCCCATAACTTCTTCCATCTGCTTTAAAAAAGTAGAAGCGTATCCCTTTTTTGGGTCTTTGCTTTTCATCCTGAAAAGGAGCGCCATGGTCAGTTCCGCCAGGTAATCTCCCGTTAGAATATCAATGGGGCCGCCCTGGATCATTTCTTTTGCAGCAGAAAACCTGTCGCCAAGAAACCCGCTGCAGTTGGCTATGATAATTTTTTCATCATGAAGTGTATTTTTCATATAACAATATCCTTATTTAAAGAGTTACGTTATAAGACTGAATCAATAATGCTGAATGCAATTTTAAAATCAAGTACTTTTTGGTGGTTGTATTCAGTTTTATGGATAAATGAATTCTCGCCCCTGTTTGTGTTGAGGTAACAGGCTTTTTTCGTTCCGGAGTGATAAAAAGAATAAATATCGGCCATCTTTTGCCGATTTAACCTTAAATTACCAGTAAATTGCTTCTATTTTTGATAAAAACCATTGAAATTTAGATTGTTCAATAATAGAATGGTATTATCAAACCAAAATTACTGATGTTTTACAGGTTTATTCAATAAACCGTAGAATTTGAATGAGGCTTTAATGGCTGCTGATAAAAGAAAAGATATTCTCGAAACTGCGGTATCTGTATTTTCAGAAAAAGGATACCGGTATACAACTATCCCCGATCTGGCTGTAAAAGCCGGGATCGGTGAAGCTACGATATATAATCACTTTAAGAAAAAGGAAGACCTGTTATTCGCTATTCCCGGAGATTATTTAAAAGATCTTATCTCTTTGATAAAGGAAAACCAGAGAGGGATAAAAGACCCCGTAGAGAGGCTCCGGAAGTTTATCTGGCAGTATTTGTGGTGGGTCCAGGAGCATAAAGACCTTGCAAAGGTCTTGATTGTTGATGTCCAGACCAATCCGAATTACTATGACTCCGAGCTGTTTGGATATCGGACTGAAATTTCCGATATATCTCTTCAGATCGTTATCGATGGAATGAATAAAGGGGTTTTCCGGGATTCCATTGATCCGGAGATATTCAGGCATTTTATTATAGGATCAATGGATTATTTATTCATGACAGGAGTTTTTTTTCAACGGTCCGTTGAATTGCTCGATTATTTTGATGATATAGCCAGCCTGGTTGTTTCAGCCATTCAATTTGAAGAAAAAAATGAATTATCCATTGATGATATTCCGGATAAAAAAGAACGGATCCTGCTGGCGGCAAAGAATGTTTTTTCCAGCTGTTCCTTTTCCGACGCGAAGATTTCGGATATCGCCAAAATTGCCGGAGTAGCCGACGGCACTATTTATGAATATTTTAAGAATAAAGAGGAGCTGCTTTTCTCTATTTTTGAAATGCGATCAATAGAGTTTGTAAAAGATATTGATGAGTCCCTGAGCCCTCAAAGTCCCGTTACCAAATTAAAATATCTTCTTTTTCATATTCTCACCTGGACGCAGAATGACCGTGAGTGGGCTATAGTCTTTTTCAAAGAAGCGATTCCCAACTATAAATTATATCTTTCGGATAAACATTCCTATATGCGATTGCTCGATGAAAGGCTGAAGAAAATTATTGAGGAGGGGGCAGGGGGCGGCTATTTTAGAGATGACCTGGAAATTCATTTTTTCAGGGCAATTGTCTTTGGAGCCTTAAATTATATCTGCTCTTCCTGGTTATTGCCGGAGAAAAATAACAGCAGTCTTAATAAGAATAACCTTGTTTCCGCGCTTGATGACCTGTATATTCTCGTTTACGGTTCAATTAAAAAAAGGTAAGCAGGTCACTCCGCCAGGCACACCAGCCGTTCCAGCTTCGAAGCAGACATCACAATAATGATCTTCTTCACAACAGAATTGGTAACGGCGTCAACATTCTTATCCTTCACATACTGCGCAAGCTTCTCCCGGGCTTGCGTATACGCCTTATCCACCGCAGAAGAATCCTGCTTCAATTCATGGGCCTTAATATACTTCAGTTCAATTATATAACTGAATTTGGTCATATCAGTGACAAAAATATTTTTCTCAAGCCAGATATCGGCAAAACCCTTATTCATCTCCGGTTCGGAATGGACCCGGTACAGCGGGGAAAGGTTCAGGTAAGCCAGGAGAAAAAGCTTCAGCCCTTCTTCATGAAAGGTAAAGTCCCGAATGGAGCTGGCGTCATAAAATTTGCCGATAATATACTGAAAAAGCTCTTCCCATTTTCCTTCAAAGGCCATTGCGTTAAAAAGGTTTGTAAGGGAATAGGTGTCGATATCCAGGTCGTAGACATCAGCCACCGCAGACCTGAGATAGCCCCAGAACAGGGTCTCAATAACCTTGTTGGGAATCCGGAAGGTAAACATCCTGTCGTACAGGTGTTTTTCTATGGTAATAAGCCCAAGATAATAAAGCAGGCTGATAAATTTTTCCCGGTCAATGACCTCGCCAATGGCAAAACTTCTGGTCAGTTCCGCGGTAACAGAATGCTTGTCGAGTATTTCTTTTAAGATGCTGAAATTTCCGTTTAGTTTATTGTCAATAATAAGAAGATGCCGGAGCCTGCCGTAGTCGGTTCGTACGTTTTCATCAATAAGGTCCAGGGGGATGTTGTTTTCCTGGATATATTTGTTAACAAAGTAGAGAACCATATCGGTATTATAAATTTTTTCATTGATATTATCCGAAAATGAATAATTATTATAATAGTCTTCCATTATGGCCAGTGATATTTTCCTGTCTTCCTGCTTGATTTGATGTCTCTCAATGTAGTAATCAACCAGGGCTATTGACTCATTATTAGTAAAACCCATCATTGAGTTGAATGTTTTTCTACCGGAAATGTTATCTCCTATATTAAAGCCGCTTGTAACATTAGCAAGAAGAAGAGGGGAAACCCCGGTTACATAAAGACGCTCAATAGCCTTTGACTGGGTTCCGCCTTTGATGATGGTGAAAAAATTTCGCAAGAGACCGCCGCTATGGGTGACCTTTTCATCGGTGTCTTTGCCGTGTTCAATAAGGATATTGTTGGCAAAGTTGTCATGTTCATCAATCAGCATGTAGCAGCTAATATTTTGCCGGGCTAACCTATTGGTAAATATTTTCAGTTTATCGTCAGCACTTTTGGCTTTCTCGATATCCTGTTTGAGTTCTTCGATGTTTTTCAGCAGGTGTTTGTAATATTCAATAAAAATTTTTATACGAATCCATACATGAATAGTAAATGAATTCTCTATTTCCTCAAAGGTGCCGTATGTTTAAACCAGGGAGAAATCGAATTCAATCACCGGGTAACTGTTTCTTAAAGGAGTTGGATTTTTTCCAATGTAAGTCTCTTTGAATAAGGACTCAAAATGATCTTTCTGGTTAATATCATAATAATGCTGCAGCATTGAAATGAACAGAGATTTACCAAACCTTCGTGGACGAAGAAAAAACAGGTAGGGAGAACCAAGATTTTCAAGTTCTTCAATAAAAGCTGTTTTATCAAGAAAATAATAGTCTTCTTTTGTCAATTTTTCAAAATTGCTGATCCCATAGGGGATTTTTTTATAATTCATGCCAACCTCTGATGTCTCTTCTGTCGAGAATGAACGATTAGCAGATAAAAATCAATCAAAAAACTACTGCCGGGGAAATAGATTTGTTCTGAATTCTTTCCTCGTATCCCTGCTGATGGGTGCTTCAATAGGTCTTCCTGTGGCGACTCGTAATACTTTGGCCAGGCTGCTATATTTTAATTTAATTGCTTCGTTTTCGCAAACCCGAATACAGCACATACAATCGGCACATGTTTTCGGGATAATAACCGGGAAGTTTTCTTCGGTAAATTTTATGGAGTCTACAGGGCATCTTTCGGCGCATTTGCCGCATTTAACGCAATTGCCCTCATAGATCTCAGCCCTGGGGCTGAGAAATAACGCGCCAAAAGAATAGATCAATTTTTTTATAAAACCGAATTCGGCTAATTCGGTAGGGGGGATGAGTTTTTTGGGTTGAATCGAATCAAGAGGAATGCCCACTGAATTTACGTCTTCAATCCTTTGAGAACCCAGGCCGAACTTTTCAGCATAATGAGTAGTCCATATTTTTACTCTGTCATAACCGATCATCCATGAGGCAATAGAGTCAAGGGTGCCGGGATTTTTGCCCGCGAGGATGTAACCAATATCGACAATGTTATGTTCTTTTCCGTCTCCTTCGTGAACCGAGGTGAGATCCAGAATAGAGAGATGGGCGGGAATCACACTGTGAATATTGGCCAGGGCTCGGGAAAAGCCCCTGTTGTCACCGTTGAAAATCCGGTGGATAAGATATTTTCTCATACCCACAACAAAGCCGAACATGTTTTTTATGGCACCGCTCATAAAAACACCAACATGAGACCGGCAGTTTGCCAGGTTTACAATATAATCATAATTATAATAGGCGTTTGTAATAAGATATTTTTTAGGGTAGAGCATGGTACTCTTAACTTCTCTGCCGCCGGGATCAACAAAATCAAGCAATTCGGCGCCGGTATTTTTCGACACCTCAAGCATGCCTGTAGAGGTCCAGATACTTTCACAGAACCTGCCGGCCCGAGCAACATCATCGCCAAAGGCAACCGTAGCACCGCAATCCTGGAAAAAGCGAATCACCGCTTCAACAACAGCCGGATGGCTGGAGAACCGGTCTTCCGGAGCCCTGGCCCCGGTACATGCCATATTGACTTTAACCAGAACCCGTTGAGAGGGCTTGATCTTGTCCCTGATGCCCAGGTTTGATAGTAAAGAATTGATATTTTTCTGTACTGTCTTGTTTTCGTATGATTTGTTTTCAATGATGGAAACGGTCGTATTGTTGTTCATGATGGATTACCCCCCAGTAATAGAGCAATTAAAAAATCAACCCTGTATATGTCAAGCATTTTTAAAGATAATAGATGTTTTTGTTTTTTTAAAAAAAACCGTTCGGTCAATTTTTTTTTCTTTACTTTGACCTGGATAATTCTTATTTTTTGTATAGGGTGAGTAAGCGCTCACTCGATAGTTGGAAATAGTTTATTTATAAGGTAAAGAAAATAAAAATGGAGTACTAATATGGATTTTGATCTTATCAAGGCAAATTTAAATCTGTATGCTGTATTAAAGAATCTTGAAGACCTGGTCAAGTATGATCCTGAGATCAACGCGATGGCTAAGGACTGGAAAGTTTCAATACAGTTTATTGTAAAGAACGGTCCAAAAGCATATATCAGCTTTAAGGACGGGGCATGTTCCGTAGGAAGAGGCAAAATGAAGAGTCCTTCCATAAAATTACTGCTTAATTCACCGGCTCACCTGAACAAAATGATGGACGGTGAATCCACACCAATTCCGCTCAAAGGATTCACCAAAATAGGCTTTCTCACAAAAGATTTCGATGCCGTAACAAAAAAACTGGAATACTATCTCAAGCCCACAGATGAATTATTGGCAGATAAAGAGTACCTGGCAATAAATACCCGGCTCACCATGAACACAGCAGCCTTTGCCTTACGAGAACTCGTGACCCTTGACCCAAAAGGGAAAGCCCTGGCGCATCATCTCAGGGACGGGGTAATCATCATGAAAGTGCTGCCCCATGGGCCTGTTGTTAATATGACCGTAAAAAATCATGAAATTGAACCTGCCATTGGTGACGCTGAAGATCCAATGGCCTGCATACTCATGAAGAATATTAAGATAGCCAATGACTTTTTGAATGGAAAGATTGATCCCTTCACTGCGGTAGTAAAACAGGATGTTATTATAAAGGGCCAGGTGGGAGACATCGATACCTTGAGCATAATCCTTGATCAAATACCGCATTATTTATCATAAAAAACGAGGGAAAGAATATGAAAACATATCAATATAAAAAATCAAAAGAACTTTTTAATAAGGCCGCGAAAGTAATCCCATGCGGTATTTACGGACATATGAGTCCTGCTCCCCTTGTACCCGTAAGTGATTATCCTTTTTACGCGTCAAAAGCAAAAGGATCAAAATTCTGGGACATTGACGGAAATGAATTTATCGATTATATGTGCGCCTACGGCCCCATGGTCCTGGGCTATAATCATCAAAAAGTAGACGCTGCCGCAATGAAGCAGTTTAAAGATGGGAACTGCATTACTGCTCCCGCTCCCATTATGGTTGAACTTGCTGAGTATCTGGTAGACCTGGTTCCCATTGCTGATTGGGCCTATTTTGCCAAAAACGGCGCAGATGTTACAACCTTTGCCTCAATGATAGCCCGGGCCGAAACAGGCCGGAAAAAGATCATAACCGTAGCCCGCGGATATCATGGAACTGCTCCCTGGACCCAGTCTTATGGCCACAACGGG
>JAAENB010001281.1 GCA_024224995.1 bacterium
AAAACGGGTTACTTTTTCTGTCATCCGGCGGCTGTTGGCAAAAAACAGGGTTGATTTATTCGCGTCAATAACCTGTTTAAAGGCTTCAACCAGCGCAGGCCACCATGATTTATCTTTTATTTGTTCCCTGGCATTTTCCGGAAAATAGACTTTAATGCTGTATTGTTTACTAATTGCCGACCGTATTATTGATACGGGCCGTTTGATATAATGAGGAGAAGAAGAAGACTCTCCCCGGACAATATATCCCCCAACAAAGTCCGCAACCCGCTCCAGTGGATTTACCGTTGCCGACAGAGCGATTCTCTGGAATTCGCCGCTCAGGGGAATAAGCCTTTCAATTGCCGTAATAAGATGAGTTCCCCGTTTTCCCCCAACAAGTGCATGTATCTCATCAAGGATTACCGTACCCACTCCAAGCAAAATACGGCGGCTGTTCTTTGAAGAAAGAATAATATTAAGACTCTCGGGCGTGGTTATAAGAATCTCGGGCGGTCTTTTAAGCATCCGCCTCCTGTCTCCGGGTGGTGTGTCGCCGCTCCTGGTTAATACCGATATTGACGGAAATTCTACCCCGGCTTTTTCAAAAACCTGCCGCAATTCCGTCAGCGGCTTTATAAGGTTTTTCTGCACATCATTATTAAGCGCTTTCAGAGGCGAAATATATAGTATCCGCACTTCCCCTGTTGGCCAGGTTCCCGTAACAAGCTGATTGATGGCCCATAAAAATGCCGTAAGGGTTTTCCCGCTCCCTGTAGGCGCCGAAACCAGTACATTCTTTCCGGCAGCAATCTCGGGCCAGGCTTTGACCTGTGCATCCGTAGGGGTTCCAACCTGCTCCTCAAACCACTGTTTGATGAGGGGATGGAAAAGAGAAAGAGAGGTGGTGATATCACCTGAAGAATTCATAAGCATGTCCCAAATATTTTTTTTTACAGATTCTTTTTACAAGCTCTCAAGAAACTTGATTTTGCTTGTGCGCGGGCCTTGAAGTATCCCTCTTCTAAATGCTGCGGAACTCGCTCTGCTCAAACAGTCCTCACATTTAGAAGAGGGATACTTCCAGGCCAGATGCAACTCGTAATACTATTTAGTTTCTGACGTATTTTTTCCCTGTTCCACAGGGTCAGGTGCT
>JAAENB010001282.1 GCA_024224995.1 bacterium
CCGTCCACATCGCCCAGGGCTACGGAAAAGCTAACACCGCTGCTGAGGGCTTGCCCGGAATCGGCAAAGACCCCCGCCCCAGCGTTCAGGTAGATACGGTTCCCCTGGCTGTAGTTCCCGACAGCGAGGTCGAGATCACCATCACCGTCCACATCGCCCAGGGCTACGGAAATGCTCCAATCGCTGCCGAGGGCTTGCCCGGAATCGGTGAAGACGCCGGCCCCATCGTTCAGGTAGATACGGTTCGCCTGGCCAGAGCCGTTCCCGACAGCAAGGTCGAGATCACCGTCTCCATCCAGATCGCCCAGGGCTACGGAATTGCTACCATTGCTACCGACGGCTTGCCCTGAATCGGTGAAAGTGCCCGCCCCATCGTTCAGGTAGATCAGGTTCGCACCGCTGTTGCCGACAGCGAGGTCGAGATCTCCGTCTCCGTCCACATCGCCCAGGACTACGGAACCGCTGTCCCTGTTGCTGAGGGTTTGCCCTGAATCAGTAAAGACCCCCGCCCCATCGTTCAGGTAGATA
>JAAENB010001283.1 GCA_024224995.1 bacterium
CCCTTTGCGCTGGTGCACTCTATTTGTCCGCCAAGGGTCTGGGTAACCAGGTTATAAACAATATACATTCCCAATCCGGTCGCGCCCTTTCCACGGGCAGTCGTATGAAAGGGGTCAAAGATCTTTTCCATGGTATCATCATCCATCCCATTCCCGTTATCGCTGTAAGAAAAAAAGATACCGCCGGCGTCTTCGGCAATATCAATGATGATTTCTCCTTGCTCTACACCGTCGAAGCCGTGGACCAATGAATTCATTATGAGATTGTTAATTATCCGGAAATACACGCCCGGATAACTCTTGATTTCAAGGTCATCAGGACAATTAATATTTATCGAATGGCGGTTTTTTATAAAACTGAACTGGAGGCTCTCTAAAATTTTATGGGTATACTGCTTTAAATTAAACTCCCTCAATTCCTCTCTGTACTGGTTATCCACAAGCTGCTTTAAGTTTTCTATGAGCCCGTTGGTCCGGGCAAGATTGCTCAAAATTGTTGATGAAGACTCAAGAGCAATCTCAATATACTTGTTAAAATCGGGACGGGTAAGGTTGCCCAATGAATAAAGTCTGGCAACATTCGTCGTTTCATCATTAAGATATGAAGCAGCGGTAATTCCCACTCCCATTGGGGTATTGACCTCGTGGGCCACACCGGCAACAAGATCTCCAAGAGCGGCCATCTTTTCCGACCGCACAAGCTGGCTCTTTGCCCGCTGCAGGGTTTTAAGTGAATCATTCAGCGACATGTTTGCCTGCTGTAATTCTATAGTCCGGTCTTTTACCCGCTGTTCCAGCTCTTTATTTAATCTAAAAATTTCCTCGTGAGCTCTTTCCAGTTCATCATTCTGCATTTCCAGCTCTACCCGGTGCAGTTCAAGCTCATATATTGTGCTCTGTTGCTCTTCTCCGGCAGAAGAATTCATCTTTATGGAAGCTTCCTGTTCCGCCTTTCTGCGCAGTTCCGACAGGCTGCTTAGCTTTGCATTGTTGTCCGGCATTTCAATCTCCAGATTTCAGAGCTGTCAATAATTTCATTTATATCATTAGTAAGCCTGTTTATTTCATTTCTTTTTTCAAGGATCTCAGCACTTAACTTGAGCTCATCTTCCCTGCACAATTCCCGGCTCACAGCGGTTTCCTCAACGATTGTTTGTACGGCTTCTTGTTGTAATATTTTTTCAGATGTCGCGAAGAATAGCGGGCTATCTCCAATGCCCCCGGACAATCCCGGTTCATTCGTTATTGATTCTTTCTTTTCATATATTTTAGCTTTTAAACTGAGCGGTGAGAAAAAACCATCACACCTTGCGGCTGTTTCAGGAGAACCCAAAAACAATAAGCCGTTTTTCTTCAAAGAATCATGAAAAGATCCCAGGATCTTTTTCTGTTGATCTTTTTCTATATAGATCAATACGTTCCGGCAGGAGACCATATCAAGCTCCGGGAAAGAGGCATCCTGAATAAGGCTATGAGATGAGAAAAACACCATATCCCGTATTTCTTTTTTTACCTCGTACTGGTCTTCTCTTCGCACAAAAAACCGGCTTAACCTTTCTTCGGAAACATCTTGAGAAACAGTTGATGGATAGAGCGCCCGCCGCGCGAAGTCTATTGATCGTGAGTCCAGGTCCGTCGCGAATACCCGGACAACAAAACGGCATCCCATTTCTTTGACTTCTTTAATTTGATTCATCTCTTCCATTAGCTCGGCAAGGAGGATCGCTATGGAATACGCTTCCTCCCCGGTGGAACAGCCGGGAACCCAGACACGAATGTTTGATGCGGGATCGATTCCGGCGATATTTTTCGCTATATAAAAAAGAATGCAATCTTTTAGAACTTCAAAGGCTTCGGGATTTCTAAAAAAGGCGGTGACTCCAATGAGCAGGTCGTTAAAAAGATCGTCCACTTCCTTCCTGTTCTGCTGAACAAAAGCCGTATACTTATCCAATGTCGCGACCTGGTGAATATCCATTCGTCTTTGAATTCTTCGGGCCAGTGTTTTTTCTTTATATCCGCTAAAATCATGGCCGGTTTTTATGCTAACCAGGCTGCAAATTATTTTTCTATATTCACTTTCGAAATTCAAACGATACCCTTCCTATAAAAGTCACTCGTTCTATATATTTCTAATAAAAAAGTATAAACCGGAATCCGGTTCACGTCAATTCTTTTTATGTTAAAATCTCGAGGTGAATAAAATTAATCACCGTTATACCGCGATTAAAAGCGGTACCGGCACTGCACACCCACAGTAAGAGCCATATAGTTATCAGTGTAAACCAGGGGAATAATTGCAATATCCTCAGAGTCTTCATCATCAAAATTTTCTTCAAGAACCCTTCCGTTTCGGAGAACGTCTTTTAATAAAACCGCGTGGATTATTTCAACAATTTTTACCGCGCTAAAAATACCGAGCAGGGTATACGCCCTGGTGTTATCAATAGTTCCTGTTTCATATGTTCCGGCAGCAGCGTTATAGGTTTCTCCGGGAGAAAATTCATTTATGGTAAGATAGAGAAGAATATTATGCAAATGAAAATAAAAATATCCCCAGGCCCTTTCTCCCCGGTAAAAGTGGCCTCCGCCTCCGGCAATAAGGGCCAAATATCCGGCAGACAGGGAATTACCCATTAAGGGTTTTTGCCCCCCATAGAAAGAATGTTTTCCCCGGTACATGGTTTTTATTCCCTGGTAATTTGCAGCCTCTCCCAGGTAATTCCCGGAAAAAGCGTCTACAAAAAGAGACATTCCCCCGGCAAAAAGCATATACCAGGCAAAACGGTTCCTGGCCAATACCGACCCGGGAACATCTTTTTTATCATCCCGGTAACTGCCGGGAGAATTGTACAAACCGTCAACTTCCATGTATAAATAGGGCGCGGCATTCACTGCCCAGAGTGTTAGCCCTTTCCAATCATTACTGGCAAAATAGCCGAGCACAGGAGCGGATATCGGCATAGACGCGCTTGCCGGGACAGTGAATAAAATTTTATAAACAGGGTCTTCAATACCGGATTCCTGTAGTACAATTTCTTTTTTTCTGCCTGAATAGAGCTCTCTTAATGAAGTTCCTTCTTTTCGATAATTCAATAAAATATAATCATCTTTTTTTATCTTGATATCAGTCTTTTTTATTTTCTCTATTTTCTCTATTTTTCCGTTTTTTATTGTTATTTCACTTATTTTCTTACTAAAACGTAAAAAAGCCTCAGACGCCGGGGGTTTGACTCTAAAAAGGGTATACTTTCCATCAATGTACTCTTTGGTCTTCAAAAAAGGGCTGTTATTTTCAACATCAATATAGACCGGAACCCGGAATTTTTCCAATACTCCGGCAACAAAGTTAGCGGCATGCTCCTCGGATATTAGATTATATGTTCCGTTATAATATTTTCCCACTAAGGGGATGCTTATTTTTATGGAATATACGATTTTCCCCTGGTACGGCATCTCTGTTCCATATGAATAAAGAGTCAATATCATATGATCGACCTTATCTTCCAATTCTCCCCGTACTATCATGCTGATGTCGGCCTCTTTCGCGAACCTGAGTATACATTTCTCTTCAAGACAATTGAATTTCGCAAGCTCGCTTTTTAGCTGGGAAGACTTAACTGCGTCAAAGATCCCTGTTGTTTCAAAGATATTTCCAATATGCGTTTCTATCAGTAGAGCCACATTTTTCGTTCTGGTAGAATTAAACCCTATACCGGTCACTCCTATCAGCGGTTTTGAAGCGTACACTGAAGGGGCCAGGATTAATATAAATATAACCGTATAAACTCTTTTCATAATATTGTACATTTGCCTTTTTTAGAGATAACGTCAACCAGAAAAAAACTTGACTTTATGTAACATTTTTATTATCTTAGCAAATATAGTGTAATATTTAATTTTCATCAGGGTCATTTCTTTCGGCCCGGGGTTTAAACCCCAGAGGGCAGCAGAGCAAAACCCCGGATAACATCTTCTAGAACAGGCTCTGTTTATAAATTAGTTTCCCAGGGCTATGGGGATTTCTCATAGCGTGGGGCTTCCAGCCCCTCGTTATGAAGAAAGAGGCCCTGATTTATATCTTAGTTTCTTGAGAGTGCCGACCCCGTCGAACGGGGAAAAATACGAAAGAAACTTGATAGAGATAGGTCTTTTTCTGTCCGGGGATATTAAGCGGAGCCTTTTCTGCTCCCGGGGTTA
>JAAENB010001284.1 GCA_024224995.1 bacterium
ACAACAAGTGAAAAACGTGAAAACAAATTTTTATTTTTCAAATTCATATACAAAACTCCTTTTGATATATTTTTTACAGCTTCCTGTAAATTATGTTCTTTGTGTCACAGGCAAACAAAACATGGTCAAGCTTTTTTTGTGCCAAAAGAATTGCTCTATCCTCGCGGGTGTAGTCAAATGATGACGTTTCGCTATCAGCGAATTTTATTTGACATTCAAAAACAAATCGTCTATAATTCAGGCAAATATACAAAAATGTTTAAGGTTTTAAACGAGGTATTTAAAATGGAACTCACAACCGGCACGGAACGAACAACGGCGATAACCGATCTTATGGTAACCATACTCTGCTTAATCTTTTCCTATTTATTATATGCCGTGAACCAGGAACCCACTTTCTGGTTCTGGGCATTCCTTATTATGAGTATTAATAGATTTTTGGGCGCTATTGTACATGGAATAGAACTTGATGAAATGTATCATAATGATATGTCTGTTATTAGTTCGATATTTATAGCCGCTTTTTTTACCCTTGTTTTAATCGCGGCAATTAACGATATCTGGGGAGCCCAGGCTGTTACGGACAACATATACCGGATTATTATTTTTGATATATTATTTCTCGGAACAACCCGGTTAAAATATTTCCGGGATTCATTTGTACCGCGTATTATTTTCACCCTGGTTATCTCAATATTTTGTATTGCCGCGTACCTGGCTTATGCCAGCCAATACAATCATTACGCGCCTATTCTAATTTCGCTGGGATTCTTAGCCGCTATTATAGGCGGAGTAGTACGATCCATGAAATCAATTAAATTGAATATTAAATCATTTCAATTGGATAATAACGGGGTTTATCACCTGCTTTTAATTATCAGCTTTATTTTGATGTTCAAAGGGGTAATGAATCTCAACGAATTTAAAATTCTAATCACCGCCTTTTAAAAGGAGATCCGGCTTTGAGCAGCAGCCCGGACGCTGGTAAAACCAGGGGAATTGTTTCAGATAGAAAAAATGGGAAACCTCGAATAGATAATGAAACTCGTCCGGTTAACATGTCCGTAGTATGGATCATGCGGATAAAATAATTCTGTATGGGAGCCTGCCGGGATAAGCCCTGGTAAGACAACTATCAGACTGCTTATTCTTATGGAGCTCCTCAATTATTGTTTATGTAGTCTTATCCTGGGATGGAATACACAGTATCATTTTTTGCTTTCAGGTTTACGTCATGTACCATTTGGCAGATTTTTATAGGGCCAAAAAAAATAAGCTTCATATGACAGCAGCTATAGCGTATTCCGGTTTAACAGGAGAAATATGATTGACAGTAATTAAAAGTTATATGAAAGTAATATACCAGACTTAAATACAAATTAAGAAAGTAGATATGAAATTAGGATTTAGTCTTTTTTTAAGAAAATATATCAAGCCGGGCAATGTAGAGTATGGTGACTGCAAAACTTTTCAAATAATTTGCCCTGAATGCAAAGAACCGGTTTTTAAAGTTTCGAGAAAAGAAAATGTTGATTATTTTTCGCATTATAAAAAAGATAAGACATTGGTTGAGCAATGCGAATTGAGAGTAAATGCAATATCAATCCAATTTGAGGAATCAGCAAATAATGAATCCAGGAAACAAAGTTTGAAATCGTTCCTGGAAGTATTACAGGATATAATTTGGGAAAATGAATATGATGATAATACTTTAATGAAATCAAAAAAAATATTTTTCCGGATGAATAAGTGTCAAACGTATTCTGAATTTATTATTAAACTTATTCATTCAATGAGGCAAATTGCGTCTAATAAAAATGAAATTTTTTCGATGTTTGATGAATCAATAGAAAATATCTATAGGGAGCAGGAAGAATTTACTACAGAATTTTCTATTAATTTGCAAAAAAATTTCGCGTATGATTTTTATCAACATATTTTGGCAGGCCACTCAAAAACAAATTATTTCTTTTTAATGATTCACGCGTTCATCTTATTATATAACAGGTTAAAAGATATTCAAGATAATGAAATGAAGGAATGGGAAAAAACTCTCTATGCTTACATGAATCAATATTTGAACACGCAAAATCGAGAAAAAAGAATGAAGGTTTTTTATAAATTGGCGAATCAAGAAATTATTTCGCCTTATACTCATGACAGAATTGATTTATTTAGTATGTTCGGATCACAGCTGCAATATCATGCTTTTGCGATTTTATTAAGAATTCCATATTTAAAAATACTTCAAAAAAATGTCAATCTTCCGGAGAATTATCAATCACAATAAATCCTTTAAGGAGTGCGGGGAATACTCATAATTCAATTACCAGGCTTTTACCAATATCGCTTTTGCAATCATCGGACGCTAAAATATATAACCTGCCATTATGTAATTGAATTTCTCCAACATAATAATCGACTTCCTTAACTAAATGCATTATAGGCAGGTAATGGTTTTTTTTGTAGATCAAACTGGAGTAATGATCGCATCCACAGTTACTATTGGGAATGGAACAGGTATTATAGTATACATATATTGTTTCTTCATTGAGTTTAACTTCTTTTTCCAAATAAGGACCGAAGAAGCCGCCCATTGCGAATAAAATAGTAAACATAAACAACAAATAAATACCGCCAATTAATAAAATTGACATTAATATTGATTTGATCCAACCAGTTATTTTTAATGTGCTCCCGGATATATAATTTTCTTTCCGGAGTTTGAACAGGTATACTATTCCGAGAATAGCAATTATAAGGTAAGCGAGAACGATTATTAGCAACTGCCACTTTGCCCAGGAGCGAATAAAATTAACCAGGGAAATGAGAGCCGCGAATATCATAAAAATGATTATTGTATATAATAATTTCCGTTTCATATGCTCTTTTAAAGAATACTTTCCCCGGGAATTGTCAACCCAAAAAGGAGCATTCCCGTCTCAGAGCTCTTTAAAAGAGCTCTGAGGTGCCGGGCCAGGAAAAAGCCCCGCGAAGGCAACTATCAGGCTGCTTATTCTTATAGAACTCCCGCTGTGGCAGAAGGTGAAAAGTGAACAGTAAACACATGCAGCATCTCTAAAACCGGGCATTTATGGCGCTTATATCAAGAAGGGTATACAGAATTAATCAATATTAATAAAAATTGACTAATATTAATGAAAATTAATAAAGATTAATAAATTAATGACTTGAAAAATATTTTTACATTCTTTACAATAACGCTTTTAAGGGTAAATTTAAAAAAAATGGCATAAAAAAAAGCAATAATGCTGATATTTCGCTATATACAACATAAAACAGGGAAGGACATATAGATGAAAAATTCAAAGGTTCTTATCATATCAACAGTTATTTTCGTTTTTAGCCTCGTCTGCATCATGCTTGTGGCCGGACCAACCATAATCAGGGACAACCGGATAACGGATCTGGCAGCCACACCCACCCTGGGCAGAGGCTATTCCATAGCCACCAACACCTTCCAGTCCAGTTGTATGCGAAAGGTCATTGTCACTCAGCCGTCCTATGATATGCACTATGAATTTATCTCCTCGGAATCAAGTAGCGAAGCAACCAGTTCTTCCAAAAGCTCGAGTGCAAGTACTATCGATTCCACTGCAACGAGTACTTATCGCAGAGGCAGCACTAAATCAAGTTACTCCAACCGTTTTGAGCAGATGGCAACACAGACCAGCGTTGTCATTGACAAGGTTAAGTACTATAACCATGACATGTTTGCCGTCATTGACCTCTATTCATACTATGCGTCCCTCAATGAAGCCAATTCAAAAATGAGCGTCTCAGCTATCCAACTCTTGAAAAAACAAGACCTTCCAGGGTTCTTTTCCAGCTGCGGTCCTTATTATATCAGGTCAATAGGCAGGAAAGCGGTATTTATTTCGAATTTCTCATACAGCACCGTAGAATCGAGCCGGGACTCTTCATTTGAAAGCCAGCTCAAGCAAAAGCTCAAGGGCTTCAGCTCAGTCAGCAGCAAAAGCAAAGGAGGCTGCGGCAGCCCTGATACATATAGAACTTACACAAGCTCTGTAGAGACTCAAAATATTGTCCGGAATGAGTATAAATTCGCCATTAGCTGTAAAAACAAACGCCTCAGGATTGAGTCCCATGCCTATGGTATGGGGAAGAAAAAGGGCGTCACTCTCATATCTTACGACCTTGATACCTTCCGGGATGCCATTGAGGGCGCTTTCCAGGCCATGCAGATGGCAGATACCGGCCGGGTCGCCACAATAGAAGTTGTTCCCTGGGTCGAGAATACCGAGTTCCAGGAGTATGCCGGCCTGGAAAAGACTCCCGATATCTATCGAGTGGAAAGAGACCTCATGGGCAACCCCTTCTTAGATGCTACAGGTCAGCCAAAAAGGAGGCTGATCAAGCGCGGGCAGCTCCTCTATGAAAAGAAAATGCTCCTCAGTGAAAATGCCGAATTTCTCATGGAGATTGAAAGAGCAGACAGGAATCTCTTTAATCTCTACTATAAATCAAAACTATGCAGAAAAGACATAGACATGAACTATAAAAAAGACGGAACAATAATGAAGCAGTACAAGAATGCTTCTGTCGTAAATAACAGGACCGGGGAAAGACAGCCCCTGACCTTCCTTGATAAGCTGTTGACTAAAGAATATATTAAAGGTCTTCTGAGCAAAGAACGGATGTTTATGTACGGAACTGAAAGCATTAAGGACAGCGTCGCAGTTGTGGCGGAGAAAGCCACTGCTGCGGGCGCTGCCTCTGCCTTAAAGAAAAAAGAGAAGGGCGGCCGCGCCTGTATCCACCAGATCATGGATGGGGGTATTTACACAAGAAGCTACCGTATGTATAAGGCCTGTGCCGACATAGAGGAAGACCTTGCAGAGAGCAATCCTCGTGCCATAGAAGATTACTGTATGCCCACTCTTGCGCCGTAGTATTAATATGAAAAAACCTCCCGCAAGGTACAGAGTACCGGTCTTGCGGGAGACTTCTAATAATTATCCAATCATCAAGACTTTGAACTCAAAATAGCCAATGCTGCAATATATATTAAAAGGATACAACCCCGAAACCATCTTGTTTATTTATGATGCCCTGTATTTCCCACTGGGATTCTTAGGCATTGTCCTTGCCATGTTTTTTTCCTTAAAAAGACTGATTGCCTTCGGTTATGGCCTGCCAAAGGTCAGAAAATATCTGCTGTTTCTCCTTATAATGTTCCCCCTGGGATTCGCCGGTTCCCGTGCCGCTGAGATATTTTATTATCATCCTTCACTATGGTCACTCGATTTTTTCACAAAGATCATGGTATCCGGGTCGGTACATACCTATCACGGAGCTCTTATAACGGGGACACTGGTAATCTGTCTCATTGGAGCTATCTTGAAGTTCAAATTATGGCACATTCTTGACACCATGTTCATCTATGTGCCCATGGCCCACGTCATTGGAAGGACTGCCTGCTTTTTCATCGGCTGCTGCTGGGGTGAAGTAGTATATTTTTCCTTCCTGGGGAGGGAGTATATGATCCCCCACCCTGTCCCCCTCTACGAGATTTGCATTAACGCGGCTCTCTTCATTGGCCTGCGGTTTGTACACTATTCGATATATACTCCCGAAGAAGAAAAAAAGGAATGGAGAGGAATGGTTTTCTGCCTTTATTTAATA
>JAAENB010001285.1 GCA_024224995.1 bacterium
GGTTTAACCCCTCCGTGGTGTTGACCCCCGGGCAATATCTTCGGAAACAGGCCCGTAGAGGCGTTGCACTGCAACGTCTCTGAAACCACCCCGGGTAAGATCCCCCGAAAAAGGCTCTATTTAAAAAGAGTTTCTTGAGAGAGAAGAAAAGACCCGTAGAGGCGTTGGAGACAGGAACAGGGTACAAGTCACAAGACTAAAGGAGGCTATCCCCCCTTGCACTGTCTTTCAAATCCAGAGCTTCACCCCGCCAATGGGGCCGCCAATAGAGGCGTATTCCGCTTCAATATGCCGGTACCCGGCAAACAGCTCAACCCGGTTGATCATGAATCCAATCCGGCCTTCAAAGTCAAAAAATTCAATATCCTCATACATCTGGTAGCCAAAGCGTCCCATGATGGAGAGAGGGCCGGCAGGGTATAAATCTATTATGAATCCCATGGCAACACCATTCAGGGCGATAACCCCTCTCATTGATGAATATTGAATATAAAACCGGGGCATACATACCTGGAACTGTAAAAAGGGAATGTGTAATCCAATAGCCAAATAATCGAGATGATCTCCATCATCCCATATTCTTTTAAATTCAAATTCCGGAGTAATGATCCCTCCAAATACCCCGCTAAACGCGCCAAAAGCGCCGGCCCCGTCATCCCGGGCCCATTGCCCGCCGCCTTCAATGGTAAAATAATATCCTTTATCGGGAGTATCACTTTTTCCCTGGTAGGGAAAATCTATTTTATAGCGGTCACTGCTTCCCAGGCAGTCACTACAGTCATCTGCCGAATCACTGCTCTTGCTTTTTTTACTGCTTGTGCCGGTTTCGCCGTAATACGACGGAGTTGAATCCTTTTCTTCATAAGTTTCTTCATATGATTCTTCATATTTTTTTCTGTAGCTTCTTTTGTAGGGATTGCTGTCCGGACCATAGCGGGAAACTGAAGGGCTTGATGCGGAAGAGGAACAGGAATCATCATCAAAATCATCATAGGAAGAGGATGAGGATGAGGATGAGGATGAGGATGAGGATGAGGATGAACCGGATCGAGTTCCGGACCTGGAAGAAGAGGAGGAGCTTGAACTTCTTCTTTCCTTCTGCTCCTTTCGTACATTTTTTTTAAAGTCCTTAAGAGCCGCAAAAACCGGTCCTCCACTCATAAATAAAGCCGGAACCAGTAAAATCACAATAAGTATTTTTTTCAAAGCCCGTTATTCTCCTTTTATTCCAAGAACGGTTCCGCACTTACTGCATTTACCATCCTGCAAAAATTCAACCCTGGTAAAATAACCGCTTCGACTAACCACAACAGTATGACAGGAGGGGCACACGGTATCGCTGCCGCCATATGAAGACGGAACATTGCCGCAATAGACAAAGTTAAGCTTTTTCATCCCTTCATTATGGACATTTAAAATAAAATCAATATCTGTTGCGGATTTGGTATATTTATATGAAGGATGATACCGGGAAATATGCCAGGCTATATTTTTATCGATGGAAGCGATAAAATCAATAATATCCGTCATCTCTTCAATCGTGTCATTTACTCCCGTAACAATGAGGGTAGTAATTTCCACATGGCAGCCCTTTTCATACGCGGTTTTGATTGTTTCGAGAACAGCTTCAAGATTCCCTTTTTGGACCTTTTTATAGGTTTCGGGTTTGAATGCCTTGAGATCAATATTCATGGCATCCGTGTACTCAAGCAGGTCCAGAAGGGGTTCCTTATTTATAAAACCGTTGGTTACCAGAACATTCTTAAGACCTTTTTTCCGGGCCAGCCGGGCAGTATCAAGAACATACTCAAACCAGATGCTGGGCTCTGAGTAGGTATAGGCTATTCCAACAGACCCCTGGTTTGCTGCCGCCGTAACAATATCCTCCGGTGAATGATATGAAGTATTAGCAGAAAGATCCTGTGAAATATTCCAGTTCTGGCAATAGGGGCATTTAAAATTGCATCCCCTGGTCCCAATGGAAAGAATGGAACTTCCGGGGTGAAAATGGTAAAGCGGTTTTTTTTCAATGGGGTCCATTGCCGAGGCAGTGAGTTCCCCGTATATTTCCGTATAGAGCTTAGCGTCAATATTTTTTCTTGTTCCGCAAACACCATACCCATCTGCATGGATCAAACAATTATGCGGACACAGTTTACACCTGGTATCCCCATTTTCCATTGTTTCATAATATAGTGCTTCCTTCATCAATCTCCTAAGCTGATTCCTTCGCAACTTCGGTTTTTTTCGGCTTTTTATCCTGGTGCTTGATCATCTCACATTTTCCTTCAAAAACCACTCCATCAGAGATCTTGAGCTTGGCAGTTCGGATATTGCCGTATTGTTTACCATTTTCATGGATTTCAAGCCTCGTAGTCGCTTCAATATTTCCATATACGGTCCCTTTCAAAATAACAGTCTTTGCCTTTATATTAGCTTTTACAACTGCTCCTTCTCCAATAACAAGATAACCTCCGGATGTTATCTCGCCTTCAAAACGGCCGTTTATTTGTAACGATTTCGAAAATGATAGATCACCATGGAAATCCGTATCTTTTTCGAAAACAGTAGCAATCATAGTACCATTTTCACTTTTGGGGTTTTTATTAACCAGCAGTACCTTCTTAGTCATTTCTTTCCTCGTTATTAAATAAAGTCTATTTCGTTGTCATAACAAAAACTCCATCCCAGTCATCAGGCGGAGGAGATTCTTTGTAATTATTCGCCCTGTCAAGATATAAGTTTGATGGGCCGTCATTCTCGTCAATTTTTAGAGCCATTTCAAATGCTTTGATAGCATCGTCCCACTTTCTCTGTTTATAGGCGGAAAGTCCAAGATTATAATATTTCAATAACTCTTCTTTCTCTTTACTAATCATACGCTCTTCCTCACAGAATCTAAATTTTAGAAATTCCTGCTTACAAAAAAATTACTTAATTCAACCAAAATCTCTCTAAACTCCGAATCAGGATATTTATAAATAATATCAAGAGCTTTCTTTATATATTGACCGGCTATATCCAGACAGTATCCAATAGCCTGGGATCCTGTTACCTTTTGATGAACAATATTCCAGTTTTCATCAGTTGGATTTGCCAGGTATCC
Source organism: bacterium (assembly GCA_024224995.1). The sequence goes on from JAAENB010001285.1 coordinate 3,107, forward strand.
TTTCAATTCGTTTTGCTCTTCCACGTTCAGCTTTTCTAATAAATAGAGAAGAGGAAGAGTAACTTTTCCTTCTCTAAAATCATTACCAACATCTTTACCCGTTACCGTATCATTGTCAATATAATCGAGCGTATCATCAACAATCTGGAAAGCAAACCCCAGGTTAAGCCCAAAATCATATAATTCATCACATTCTTCATCATTAAAACCAGCTTTAATGGCACCCAGTTTTACGCATGCAGCCATAAACCTGGCTGTTTTCAACTCAATTATCCTATAATAGTGCTCTTTTGTAATAGAGTTAATATTGGAGTATTGTAATTGATACAACTCTCCTTTTACCATGTCCCCGGCGCCCAATACAACAACATGAAAAAGAGCCGGATTTTTATAATCCAGGGCTGTTGCCAGGGCCGTAGTATACATATAATCCCCGGCGAGTACTGCAATTTTATTACCCCATTGCCTGGAAACAGTTCTATTCCCTCTTCTCATCATTGAATGATCAATTATATCATCATGAACAAGAGTTGCGGCATGAACAATCTCAGCAGCCGCAGCGAGCTCTATTATCCCATCGGGAATACTACCGTTAAGACCACCCGCCAGAATAACAAGAGAAGACCGGACCTTCTTCCCTCCCCTCGCAAACAAATGTTTCGCGCTGGCATCCAGATCGGGAATCCCTGTTGTCAATTTTGAATTTATTGTAACATCAACTTCTTCTAGATATTCCTCAAGAGGCCTGAGTATTTCACTTATTGTTTTTACCATATTTCCTGTAATCATCAGTCAAAAGTCGCAATGCACTCTCTTTTAGATTCAAATATTTCAAATACCTTGTCCAGCATGGTGGTTTGAAAAAGTTTCATCAGGTTATCATTGACTACGATCAATTTTATATCACCCTCATTGTCTTTTATTTTTCTCTTGATGGCAACAAGAACTCCCAGGGCAGAACTACAAATATGTTTAACATTTATCATATCTATACATATATGAAGTTTGTTATCATCAAGGCACTTTTGCAACTCAGCTTCCAGTTCCTCAGAGCCTTCCTGATCAATTCTCCCCTCAAGAACGATCATTTCATAATTATCTTCCGAGATTCTCTTCATATTTTACTCTCCATCTCTTTCTTTGATTAAACTTCTTTGAAAATATATAAGTCATTTTTAAGGCTAAATTTTTCATCTTCTTGAAAAATCATACTATAACACATACGGTACTTATACTATAACAAAATCAAATCTTTTCAAGCTTTTTTATTCCGGCTCTTGCTATTGTTAATGAAAAAACTTCAACTACGCCTTCTTTTTTCAGAACCCGCGCGCACTCATTAACTGTCGCACCCGTTGTAAAAACATCATCAACAATCAAAACTTTTTTATTAGCAATTTTTCCCGGGTTTATTACTTCATACCGGTCAATAACATTGATAAACCGGTCCCGAAATCCCAGCTCTTTTTGAGAGCCTGAAGCTTTTTTCTCCTTAAGCATCCTCCGGTAAGGCAATTTTAGCCTTCCGGCAAGATCCCCGGCAATCAATTCCGACTGGTTATAACCCCTTTTTGATTTTTTTAGCCGATTTATTGGAACAGAAGTGACCTGGTCTACAACAACACCCGATTCCCTTATTGCTTCCGCTCCAATTCTGCCAAAATGATGATATACCCCTCTTATCCTGTTAAATTTAAAATCATGGAGCAACTCTTTTATAACACCCGAATATTCCGCTACCGCAATATTTTTTGTAAGATAAAATTCCCGGTCCCGGCATATCTCGCACCGCTTATTTACAATAAAACCGGAACATCTCTCACACTTTTCACCAACATATTCAATTTCACCCAGGCAATTTACGCAAAGATTGTACTCATCAAAGGCCACTGTCTTACCACACATGACACACTTTGACGGGAAAACAAGGTCTACAATTGAGTTAAACAATTTCCGCAACACCGTCTTCAGCCACCTCGATATTTTGTCGGATCCGGCACTTCCGCGTCTTTAAATCCATTTTTGCGAATGACGCAGCTGTCACATTCTCCGCATGAGGATCCATCATCATAGGGATCATAACAGCTATGAGTCAACGAATAATCGACTCCCAGTTCAACACCTTTTTTTATAATGTCAGACTTCTTTAGAAGAAGCAGTGGTGCCGATATACGAAATCCCTGCCCCATTAGCCCTGCCTTTGTCCCAATATTGGCCATTTGCCCAAAAGCATCAAAAAATTCAGGCCTGCAATCGGGATAACCGCTATAATCTACAGCATTAGCCCCGATAAAGATATTCCGGGCTTCTATTGATTCCGCGTACGCGAGAGCATAAGATAAAAAAATGATATTCCTGGCCGGAACATAGGTATCAGGGATATCATCTTCCTCTTTTGCCGTATCTGCCGCGCGATTTTTGGGTACATCCAATTCCGATCCGGTAACCAGGGCCGAATTGAAAATAGACGCCGGAATGGTAATAAAAATATGGTTCTCAATCTTGAAAAATTCTGCTAACTTTTCCGCGAACTCTATTTCAATGCTGTGCCGCTGCCCATAGGAAAATGTTATAGCCGATACATCATACCCTTCCCGAACCGCGATAGCTGCTGTTGTCGCGGAATCAAGCCCGCCACTAAGAAGTACAACAGCTTTTTCCTTTTGAACATCCATTATTTCTCACACTTATCCACGTATATCAAGTAGTCCCGATTTATACAATTATGAAATTTTAATCAAGGAATTAATTATGTTGCCGGTTAAAAAGTAGCAGAAACTGCGGGTGTATTGAATGAGGGCGCACCTCTCCCTGTACCGGTATATCAATAGACAAATTTTCGCATTCGTATATTTATTAATATACCAATCCCGATCATCGACATTATAAGGTTTGAACCTCCATAAGAGACAAAACATAAGGGCAAGCCCGTTACCGGCATAATTCCTATAACCATGCCGATATTTATCAATATATGAAAGAAAAATATGGATGTGATACCACTGGCCACCAATGCTCCAAATTTATCCTTTGCCTCAACAGCGATTTGTATCCCTCGAAACACCACAATTCCCAATAAAATAATCAATACTATGGAACCAAGAAAGCCCCACTCCTCAGCCACCACGGAAAAAATAAAATCCGATGTCTTCTCAGGTAAAAAACCAAGCTGGGATTGCGTCCCCTTTAAAAATCCCTTGCCGAAAAATCCTCCCGAACCAATAGCTATCTTTGATTGTATGATATTATACCCTGACGCATGAGGATCAAGATCGGGATTAAGAAAAACAATAATCCTTTGTTTCTGATATTCCTTAAAAAGTGTCTGGATCAGCACCGACGAGAACAAACCCAGAGACACTACAATCGATGGAACATATACTTTTCTCAAGATCTTATTGGGAAAGAAAAAATGGACCAAAAAGGAGACTAAAGAAATAAATAATAACCCCCCGGACACGATAAACAACATATTAACATCTTTGAAAAAATCAAGAAGGAAATTCGACCCCTCCGCGCCAGCCCACTCTCTATAGGTCAATATCATCGGTACAATCAATGCAATTGCCGCGATAGCAATGATCGAAAAAAGATGCGTTACGTCTGCCCCTCCCACAAACAACATGGTAAACAAAATAGGAATAAAGATCACCGATGTTCCAAAATCAGGCTGCATTATTACAATGATAATAGGAACAAGAGTAAGAAGAGACGGGATCAATAATTCCCGGAAATGCCGCATATCTCTTTCCCGAAGCTCAAGAAATTTTCCCAGGACAATAACAAGCCCCAGCTTCATGAATTCAGAGGGTTGAATTGAGAAAAAACCAAAACTTAACCAGGCCCTGGTATTTCGTATTGGTGACCCGAATATGGTCGTAAAAAGCAAAACCACTATTAAAATACCATATATATGCAGTGAATAATCGCCCAGCTGCTGATAATTAATAATCGTCATTCCGATCATTATAATAAATCCAAATACAAACCACAGCAGCTGTTTCCGGTATATTCCGTTATTTATTTTGTCTACCGGGTCAAAACCGCCACTATATATCATCAGGGTTCCGATGGCCACAATTAACACAACAACACCAACAAGCAGGTAATCAATCTTATACATGCTGTCTTTTCCGATCATTTGAAATACCCCTGGTTATACATCGTAGTAAAAATCTTTTCCGCTACAGGAACCGCAGTCGCTGCTCCCGCTATACCATATTCCACTATTACCGCTACGACAACAGAATTCTCCGGGGCTCCCCCAAAAGGAGCAAATCCTACAAACCATGCATGCTGCGAATACTTATCCAGACGCTTGGACCTGGTCTGGGCTGTTCCGGTTTTTCCGGCAGCAGGAACCTTTAAACTTCGCAGCCGTATTGATGTTCCGTTCAATACACTCATCCTCATCCCCTGCTTTACCGTATTAAGCGTAAAAGGTGAAAGCGGGATCTCTCTCATCTTTTCCCGTTCAAAATGTCTAACCAGCTTTTTATTATCCGGTGACCGGATCTCTTTTACAAGCTTTGGACTGTAAACAATACCATTATTAACAATTCCTGCGACAAAATTAGCTATGGCAATAGGAGTTATCGCTAAAAATCCCTGGCCAATTGAAAGATTTATTGTGTCTCCGTCGTACCAGGAGTGGCCCTTTTCTTTCAACTTCCACTTCTTTGACGGAATAAAACTCGCCACTTCTCCGGGCAAATCAATACCGGTCCTCTCTCCCAATCCAAAATAGTTGGCATACTTTAATATACTGGTGGGGCCTGTTTTGTACCCCAACTGGTAAAAATAGACACTGCAGGACCTGGCAATAGCCCAATGCAGATCATTACTGCCGTGAACACCATAACAATAAAAATCCTTGTCTGTATACCCCTTCAAAACCCACTTGCCCGGACAATAATACCGTTTCGACGCGTAGGTTTTTTCCGTTTCCAGAGCCGCGATCGCCGTAAGAAGCTTAAACGTAGATGCCGGTGGATATTTCGCCTGTATAACCCTGTTCAGAAAGGGTTTGTTTTTATTGTTATATAATTCTTTAAAGATCTTATAATTATTTTTCGATATCACCTGGTTAGGATTAAAATCGGGCTTACTTACCAGGGCCAGAACCTCTCCCGTTGATGGTTTCAATACAACTACCGAACCCTTCATCTCTCCCATGGCCTCATAAGAAGCTTTCTGTATCTCGTAATCAACCGTTAAAATCAGGTTATTGCCCGCAAGGGGATGAAGCCCCACTTCTTCCCCTTCTGTCCGATTCCGGACATCAACTATCCGCCGTACAAACCCGTCTTTTCCCCGCAAAAGATCATCATATTTCTTTTCAATACCAGTCTTCCCGATCTTCTGGTAGCGCTTATACCCTTTTGATCTCAGTCTTTTGTACTCTTTTTTACTGATACTGCCAATATAGCCCACAAGGTGTGAAAACATATTTGAAAAATTATAAACCCTTACCGGGGCATCTTCCCAATCAATATGAGCAAAAATATGCTGATTTGATGCGATTTTGACAACAGTATCAAATCCCACATCCTCTTTTATTATCACCCGCTCCCAGGAATTTTTGCTTTTAATATCCTTCTTTATATCCCGAAAATCAACTTCCAGTAAGCGGCATATTGCCTTGAGTACCGTATATAATTCTTTTTCCGTAGCAAACTTGTCTGCTTTTGTGGTAATATTAAATGAAGGCCTGTTTGAAACAACTACGACGTTCTCTCCACCCTGCTTATAGGTTCTGTCATAGAGAACCCCTCGTGAAGCCGGAATGGGAACATAACTCTCCATGTTCGATCTTGATTTTGATTTATATTCTCCGCCATGGATCAATTGAAGATTAATCAGCTGTATAACGAGAACCAGGAACATAATGGCAACAATAGAGCTGAAAACATACATTCGAGCCCTAAAAGCCTCCAACATCCTGGTTTTAAGGGATGTTTGACTCATTTACAGGTTGACCTCTCTCTCCAGTTCCTTTTCAAAAATTTTATCAAAAAGAACAAACAAAGGAGGAGCCAGAAGAGCATTATAGAAAGCCTCCGGTAAAATAATACTGATTACCGAAGAGACCGAAGCTTGATGAAATATATAACAAAGAAAAAGGGTGATAATACCTTTTACAATAGAGGCGGCAAAAAGCAATAAGGTTACCGTTAATATATTACTTTTCATAACCGATCTGCCAAACATACCCACAAGAAAACCAAGCGCCATCTTTGGGAACGTGATTATCCCGAGCGGACCAATTGAAATCGAATCATGGAACAGCCCGCCTATAAACCCGCTAACTTCTCCGTAAAAAGAACCAAAACTGTACGCTAAATAAACAATTACAATGAATTGTAAGTCCGGTTTTACTCCCGCAATCCGAATAACATCAAAGGATGGATGACTCTGGACAATTAACGAAACAATGAGTAAAAGAGCGGTAAAAATATATGAAAAGATCATTTTTCATCCTCAAACAACTTAAGTAAATCTTTATCGGGCTCTTTTTTTATGATAAAAACTTCTTCAAGCAGGTTATAATCAATAATTGGCTTCACTATTGCCCGCTGATAGGCGCTTGACTCAAGAACATTCGACTCAACAACCCGTCCAACAACGAGCCCCGGTGGAAAAACGCCGCCCTGTCCTGAAGTTATCACCGTATCACCAAACTTTACCGCTGCTGCCCTGCTGATATAATCCATGAGACATAGATTTGAATTTGCCGAATAGCCGGACAAAAGACCGGGAAAACGATTTTCCTGGAACCGGACACCCACCTTCATATCAGCTGATATAAGCGGCAGTATCCGGGAAATACTTCCCCGGACCTCAATAATTTTACCAATAACGGCCTTTTGATCCCCCCGGTACGCAATCACCGGCATATTGAGCTTTACTCCGCTTCCGGACCCACGATTTATGATCAGTGTTCGAAACCAGTTGTCCGGATCCTTCGATATAACGGAAGCCGGAATTGAAGCAAAAGAAATACGCTCCTGTACACTCAAGAGTTCACGCAGCCTTTTATTCTCTCTCCGGATTTCGGAGAATTCTTCATTTATGGATTCATACTTATGAAGTTTTTCCCTGGTCTTTTGCAGCTCTTCCCGGACATCACTTAATTCGGTAAACCCCGCCCAGATTTTGCTAAAACTACCCTGAATAACATCATACCCCTTTTGAAAAGGCATGGCAAAACCACTGCCGATTCCTTCAAGTGTAAGTGTAAATGAACTTGATCGTATGGAGAGGGAAATAATACAAAAGATCGTAAAACCCACAAAAGCCACTACAGTTCTATTTCTAACAAAAAATTCCACTAAATTCCACTGACTCTTAATATATAATATAGCACGGGTCTGCTTTCACAAACCCTTGCCTGAATTATTTCAAATTTGCTCTATAAAGGTTTTTAATTTCCTCAAGAAATTTCCCGGCTCCCAGCACAACACAGGTAAGAGGATTTTCCGCCTGGATTACGGGAACACCACATTCCTTACTGATATATTTGTCCATTCCCTTCAGAAGGCAGCCGCCGCCGGTCATAACAATTCCTCTCTCCACAATATCGGCAGCAAGTTCGGGAGGAGTTTTTTCCAGAGCATGTTTTACCGCTTCCAGTATCTGCTCAACAGGCTCTTTTAACGCCTTTCGAATCTCCACGGAATCAATCTCAAGAATCCGGGGTAAGCCGGAAAGGGCATCTCTTCCCTTTAACTCCATAGTTTCGACTTTCTTCTCAGGAAAGGCGTTTCCAAGCCGGAATTTCACCTCTTCCGCCATTCGCTCACCTATAACCAGGTTATATTGAGTCCTCATATATTTAATAATGGCATCATCAAACTCATCACCCGCAACCCGTATTGAGTCGGCTATTACCATCCCACCAAGAGATATAACCGCAATCTCAGTGGTTCCACCGCCAATATCAACAACCATATGTCCCGCAGGTTCGTGGATTGGTATATTGGCTCCGATGGCTGCCGCAAGAGCCTCTTCTATGAGAAATATCTCCCTGGCTCCCGCCTGTTCGGCAGATTCCCGAACTGCCCGCTTCTCAACTTCCGTAATCCCTGAAGGTACTCCAATAACGACACGAGGCCGAACCAGAGTCTTTCGTTTATGAACTTTGGTAATAAAATACCGAATCATCTTCTCTACTGTTTCAAAATCAGCAATAACCCCATCTTTCATGGGCCGTATTGCCACAATATCGCCCGGGGTTCTACCAAGCATTCTCTTGGCTTCATGGCCTACAGCAAGAACCTTGCCGGTTCCGGTTTGTACCGCAACCACAGAAGGTTCACTTAAAACAATTCCCTGCCCCTTAACATGAACCAGTGTATTTGCCGTACCCAGGTCTATACCCATATCGTTCGAAAACATCCCATAAACTGAATCAAAAACTCCCATCTATTCTCTCCTGATCTATTCTCTATTACAATACAACTAGATTTTACGCCTTTATGGAAGTGAGCATTATAGTATATCCTCGCGTAAAAAAAAAATTATTAAAAACGAAGTTATACCCCAATCCCCACTTCTTTCTATAATCAATATAGAAATCACCCCAGTAAGATTCGGTCATTTCTTTTTGTCAAGCTATAATCAATAAAAGATTGAATTATGTCGTATTTCTCTTGAAGAAATTTGTTCGGGATGTGCGGTTAAACAAAAATATTCTTACATAACATTGAGAAGCTTTCTCACTTCATCGTTCGCACTGTCCGACGCCATGACCTCTGACCAGATAGCCCTGGCCCTGTCTTTGTCTCCAAGAGCCGAATAATTTTTTCCTATCCATATCTTTAACAAATTATCCCTTTCATCAATCTTTAAGGCATTGCTAAAATGAACAAGGGATTCCTTATATAAAGACCGGTTAAAATATATTTGCCCCAGGTTCAAATGAACTTGCTTTAAAATCTCATTATCCGATGTCCTGGTTAGCACTTCTTTATAATTCATAATTGAATTTGTATACCGCTTTGCTATTTTTTGAGAGGCTGCCAGGAACAATCTTCCCTGCATGCTTTCATTAACCATCCCTTTCCCGGTCAAATACTCCAATCCCTCGTCTACTTTATCATTTGTTATACAAACTATGGAATAAAACCGAATATCTTCTACATTTTCCAGGTTTTCTCCGGCTTTCGCATCCCTCAGTACCTGGTATATCTCTTCCGGATTATTAAAACCGGTATAATAGCACGCCCTGGCAAGCGCCATTGAATACTCATCCTTCAACGCGCCTCCATCAATAAGAGCCAGCCCCTTGCGTATATTTTTTATGGTCTTATAAAACTCCTTTTCGGCCTTCCTGTTTTTCTCTTTCAGCCTGCCGTCAATCAATAACTTCGAAAAAGTTCCGGATAAATAACTTTCTCCCAGAAGAGAATGAACTTTCCCCGATAGAAAAAACGCCTCCGCCTCAACCTGGTTCTCACTCTTATAATGATTCATGCTTTCAACCAGCTCAACCAGGCCTTCCTGCCTCTTCCCGGCATCCTTGATTCCATTTACCCGGTTTATTTCCTGCGCCAGCTTATTATTTGTATATTTCCAGAACAACAGGTATTGCTGATACCGGTATCCAAGTGCTGCCACAGACATAAGCAGTATCATTGCAACAACAATCTTTGCCGGTCCTCTTTTCTTCTTCTTGCTTTTATACCGATAATACATTTTAAGCCATTCCCCTTATATATTTCCCATATTCATTCTCAGTATATTCAATTACCGTACTTTTTTTCTCAAATACAAACAATTTGACAGCTCCGGCCCCTTCCAAAAATAAAGCCAGGTAATTTCCCCCTGATGTTATCTCCTTCACCCGGTGAAAATCAAATCTGAATAATTTATTTTCAACATAAAAATTAATCCCTTCATTTTCAACAAGGAACTTTCCCCTGCCGATTCTCCGTATTTTCTTATATTCCTCAAGACTGGGATCAATACTTCCCGATTCACTCGTATAATCAATTACATTTGAACTGTCATCAAACAGTATTACCCCTGATGATTCCCTGTCCGGGGCTGCTGCTGCTATATTATTATTGTCGTCGATACTCTCTTCTTTTTCATCTAATTTATCTAAAAAAATATCATCTACTTCTTTAACATCATCTTCAGGTTCTCCCGGGGCCTCTTCTTTATGCAGCGCGGTTTCCTTTACCACCCGGACACTCTCTTTTATTTCAGGCATCTCTCTCCGCACCTGTTTTTCCGGCTTTTGGATAGGAACTTTTTCCACAAACTCTTGCGGCACCAGCCTGCTTTCGCTGTTCTCTTTCCTGCTTACAATTGAATATACTAATAAAAATATTCCCATAAGAATAAATGTTACAGAAAAGTATATCATAATTACCCGCTTATTATTATCAAGAATGGTTTTGCTGTCTGATTTTCAATCCCTGGATTTTAGTTGTCAAGCGTTTTTGCCGGAATTGGATGAGCACTTCCAGAGACCGACTTTTAAATAAGGATTGCTGTTGTGGATAAAATCGGAAGATTCATTTTCGAAGAATACCAGCTCCCAGCTTTTGGGGTGGTACGACAAATACTCATCTTTTGCTACGGAATAAGAGTTTATCGATGTTAGAACATACCCTTGAGGAACGATCTTCTCCAAAAACATGAGAGATTGGCTGTAATCCTTTTTTACGGAAAAAGATCTTTTTTTGTGCCTGGAAAATGTGGGCGGATCAAACACGGCGAATGAAAATTCTCTTTTATTTTTATCAAACCGCCTTATCCAATCCAGGGAATCTCCGTAAATAAAATCCCTGTCATCATCTTTTAAATCATTTACCAGGTAATTACTCCGGGCTTTTTTTAGAACCGCTTTTGACAGGTCCACATTTATTGCCTGTTTAACCCCATTCTTTAAGGCGTGTACCGAAAAAAGAGCTGTATAACTAAAAAAATTAACCATCGACGTGAGGCTGTTTTCCCGGTAAAAGGACGCAAGCGTATCCCTCACAGTTCTCATATCAAGAAAAACCCCGGTGCTCTGCCCCTCTACCAGGTCCACTGCCGCCAACACTCCGTTTTGCCTCACACAATACCCTTCCGGGGGTTCTTCCCCTGCCAGAAGCCTGCTCTTCCGCATCTCCGCGTAATCAAGATTCCCCTTGAGCACAACCCTGCTCTTTAGCAGAATTCCCCTGACCGGCACCGGCAATGCTGCGGCCAACTCCTCTACCGCCTTCATAAGATCTATATTATCTTCCCCCGCCTCTTCCCTGAAATACTGCACCAGGAGATATTCCCCATAAAGGTCTATTGTAAACCCATCAATCCCATCTCCCGCGGTATTAAATATTCTAAAACAAGTTGTTTGGGGGTCATTAAAAAGATGTGATCTTTTTTCCAGGGCTATTTTTAACAATTCTTCCGGCTTCATAGTTTCATAGCTTTAAACGTTATTTATTCCAATCCCGATATAATTTTCTTTATGCGCTTGTCTATTTCATCAAAATTACTCTTTTTTATCAACGTCTTATCCACCAGGTAGGTCATTCCACAGGCTATTACCGTGTCGAGCTTTAAATAATCTGCGAAATTAGTCTCATTTACCCCTCCCGTTGGCACAAGGTTTACCTCGTTCATACTAAAAGGAGCGGTTATTGCTTTTATATAGTCGATCCCTCCCAGGAGAGCTGCAGGAAACAGTTTGATAATGCTCGTTTTTTTTAGAGCACTATTCAATTCCGTGGGCGTTGATACTCCGGGAATACAGGGGATCTTTAAAGACTCTGCCTGTTTCATCAATTCCTCATCAAAAGCCGGTGATACGGCATACTGCGCTCCCTCTTTGCGAGCCATTTTTAATGATTCTTTCGATACCACACTCCCCGCCCCTACTACCATCTCAGGAAGCTTTTCCCCTACGGTTTTTATACATTCCAGGGATGCTTCGGTTCGAAGGGTTATCTCTATGGTATTTATTCCATTTTCCAGCAGCAATTCAGCAATCCTGAGCGCCTCATACACATTCTCAAATACCGCTACAGGCACAATCCTGTTTTTTAACAATAATTCCTTTATATCAAGCGCCATTGTTCCTATCTCCCTTAAACCCTTTTTAAACCCCTTCTTATAAAAAAGGGATTGCTTCGTGAGAGCAATCCCTTAATTCGATCATCCTTATGATCATCCCGGTTAACCGGTTACAGTGCTTTTTATCAAAAATAATGAAAATAATTACTTGCCGGCCACAACTTCCACATCAGCAATATTACTTCTTTTAATAGCAAGCATTAACAATGCTCCTATTTGAGAACTTCTGATACCAAATGTTGTATCATGCATCTTATTAAGCCTGTTTACATTGGCATCCCATACTTTTTGAAGCTCATCAATACTCGTATTAAATAAGTCCAGTTCTTCCTGAGTCAGCTGATAGTTCAACACCTCTTTCACGACTCTCCCCCTTAATGTATATAAAAAATATAAAGAATTTGCTTTCAGAATTCAAGAAAATCTTCAGGGTTTCTCCTAAAAAGTGTTTTTTCCGATAATTGTTCTATATAATCGCTTTTTTTAGCTTGTTTTTAACCTATTTTTGGATACGCAAGCTCTATTTTATTATCATCAAGATCAAGAAAAATAACGGTCTGTCCGTTTCGAATATTCTCCGGCCCGTATACTATTTGCAGCTCGGCTTCTTCCAGTTCATCAAGGGCATCCTCAAAATCTTCTTCATCAACAAAAAAGGATACCAGGGTTTCTGAATTTTCCGGACACTTATAGCCCTCAACTTCATACAAAGCAATCAAGATATCTCCCATCTTCATTAGAGCCTGGTTCGAATTACTTATTTTTTCCGCTACCTCAAAATCAAATAATTCTTTATAAAATTTAACAGATTCCTCAAGATTTGATACCGTGATTCCTATATGATTCATACTATCAATTACAATCATTTTAACCTCTTATTCAATACATTATTTATACAACTCAAAAAGCGAGGGTGTCTGCGGTTCCCCTCCGGTTCCCCTGTTCAATTCAAGGATGCCTGATTCTACAATAGATAATCCTACTGTCAATAATTATACGATTGCCCCGCTGAAAAAGTAACGGGAGCAGCCTGACCTTTTAGGGTGCGCTCGGAAACCAGTCCCTGCTTCCCTTCACCCCGGTGAAAAAACGTCCTGTTTTGCACCGGGGCGTCACCATCGTGGCTCCTGTTACGGAAAGCAGGGACTGGTTTCCTGACAATGTACTAAAAGCTTAAACTGCTGCCAAAGTAACGGGGCCTACTCCACTGTTACACTTTTAGCCAGGTTCCTGGGCTGATCAACATCACACCCTCTTTGTACTGCGATATAATACGACAACAGCTGTAATGGTATTACCGTTAATAAAGCCGAAAGGAGTTTATTTACCCTGGGTACATATATAACATGATCCGCGTAATTCTTAATATCTTCATCTCCCTCTGAGGCGATTACAATGATCCTTCCCTGTCTCGCTCTCACTTCTTCCATACTGCTTATTACTTTCTTATAAATTTCGTCTTTTAACGCGATAAAAACCACGGGCATTTCTTCATCAATAAGCGCGATTGGTCCGTGCTTCATCTCTGCTGCCGGGTATCCTTCCGCGTGAATATATGATATTTCCTTTAATTTTAATGCCCCTTCCAGTGCTACGGGAAAATGCAATCCCCGTCCCAGGTATAAAAAGTTCCGGTTATCCTTATATTTTTTCGCTATTTTCTCTATCTCTTTATTATCAAGGATTTGCTGCAAATACTCAGGGATCTTTACCAGGTCTTCCAGTATTACGGCCCCTTCCTCTGCTGTCATATCTTTATGACGGGCCAGCAGGATCGTTAGCAGGATCAGGACAGTGATTTGTGAGGTAAATGCTTTTGTTGATGCCACCCCTACTTCCGGTCCCGCATGAGTATAGACCCCGCCGTCGGACTCGCGCGCGATGGCACTTCCCACTACATTGGTTATTCCCAGAACCCGGACCCCCCTGGCTTTTGCCTCCCTGAGCGCTGCCAGGGTATCGGCGGTTTCTCCGGACTGGCTTATTGTTATTACCACATCTCCTTTTTTTAGTATGGGTTTCCGGTACCTGAACTCCGACGCGTATTCTACTTCCACCGGTATGCGGGCATACTCTTCAATCAGGTACTCTCCAATAAGTCCCGCGTGCCATGATGTTCCACAGGCTATAAAGATTATCCGCTCTATTTCACTAATATTCTCTTTTGTGATCTCCAGTCCCGACAACATGATATTTCCTGTTTCGGGTAAAATCCTGCCCCGGTAGGCGTTGGGTATTGTTTCTACCTGCTCATATATTTCTTTAAGCATAAAATGATCAAAGCCATGCTTCTCTATTGCTTCTATATCCCAGTCGATTGAAGTTACTTTCTTCTCGATCTTGTTTTTTTCCAGGTCATAGGTCCGGTACTGGTTTGCCTTAATATCAACCAGCTCATTATCTTCAAGATATACCACATTCCTGGTATGATCCACGATGGCACTGACATCGGAAGCTACGAGCATTTCATTCTCCCCTACCCCGATTATGAGAGGACTTCCCTTTCGTGCCGCCACTATCCTTTCGGGCTCTTTTTTCGAGACTACTACAATCCCGTATGCTCCTTCTACTCTGTAGAGCGCCCGTATTACCGAATCAATCAGGGGCTCTTCTTTATGATAATGTTCTATTAGATGAACAACCACTTCCGTGTCCGTATCACTTTTTATTACATGCCCCTCTTTTCTCAGCGCCTCTCTCAGGTCCGCGTAGTTCTCTATTATTCCATTATGGACCAGGGCTATATCCCCGGAGCAATCTACATGGGGATGCGCGTTTAATTCCGATGGCGGTCCATGTGTTGCCCACCTGGTATGCCCAATTCCCAGTTTATATTCCGCTAATTTATTATAATCAATTTGTGAGCTCAACTCTGCCAGTTTGCCGATGCTCTTTTTGACAAAAAGATCGCTCCCGTCGTTTATGAGCGCGATTCCTGCCGAATCATATCCTCGATATTCCTGCCTTTTTAAGCCCTGGAGCAATACTTCGGAAACATTTTTTTGTCCTATATATCCTATTATTCCACACATACAATTTTCCTTATTATCTAGTTTATTTTAAACAAATTATAGCCACTCAAAAGGCGGATGGCTACCCGGGAAGAAACCAAAATTGATTATACACGTGTTTAAAAAAAAATCAAGCTCTTTTTTAGGAATTCAGAGCTTTAAAAAGCTCATCTATCTTTTGATAGTCCTTTTTTCCGGGTTCCTTTTCAACTCCGCTGGATACATCTACCGCATAGGATTCTACTGCCTGTACGGCCTCTTTTACATTGCTGCTGTTTATTCCTCCTGAAAGGAAAAGCCGGTCTTTCTCCGTGTAATTTTTTACCAGGTCCCAGTTAAAGACCCTGCCTGTTCCACCGTAGGCTGATTTTGAATAAGCATCAAACAGGATAAAATCCGTTTCATAGCGCTCTGCCGCTGCTATATCTTCCTCTCCCTTTACCCTGATTGCCTTTATGGTGATACTTTCAAATTCATGGGTAAACTCCGGAGACTCGTCCCCGTGAAACTGGACTACATCAATACCAGCCTCTTCTATGACCGATTCTATTCTTTTTTTGTCCGCGTTTACAAAAACGCCGGCGAATTGAACGCTTTTTTTTAGATCTTTTTTGAGATCTTCTTTTATCGCCCTTATTATTTCTCCTGCTTTTGCCGGTTCCACATACCGGGGACTCTTCTCATAAAATATAAATCCCAGGTAATGGGCGCCTTTTTTTACGGAAAATTGCGCGTCCTCTATATTGGTTATTCCGCATATTTTTACCTTCGGCCGTTTCATTGCTTACTTTCCGCCCCCCATCAATGCTTCGATTGATCCTTCTATACTCTCATCCCGCATAAAGTGCTCTCCAACAAGAAATCCGTCAATCCCGCCCTGCCGTAGTACTGCCGCATCCTTTTCCGCGTGTATCCCGCTCTCCGATATTACCAGTGTTCCTTCCGGTTTTCCCGCCTTTTCCAGGATATTTATAGATGTGGCGATATCGGTCTTAAATGTCTTGAGATCCCGGTTATTGATTCCTATAATATTCATTCCCAGGTCTATTCCCCTGCGATATTCTTCTATAGTATGTGCTTCAAACAGGATACTCATGCCCAGGCTTTCCGCTGTTTTTCTCAGTTTTTCTACCCTCTTTTCGTCCAGTATGGACGATATTAACAGTACTGCCGATGCCCCGGCCAGAAATCCCCGGTACACCTGGTACTCATCAACTATAAAATCTTTCATAAGGATGGGCTTTTTTTCGCCCCGGTTCCGGGTAATCTCTATATTTTCATAACTGCCGGAAAAATAATCCGGTTCCGACAATACCGAAATTGCCTTTACATAGGGCGACCGGTGATAGACCCCGGCGATAAATCCCACATCAAAATCTTCCCGTATAACTCCTTTTGACGGCGACGCTTTCTTTATTTCCGCGATCAAAAAAGGCTCTCCCTCTTTATGGTGCCCCGTAAAAGGCTCCGGCCGGTACCCGGAAGCAAGCTTTTTCTCCACCTGCTCCTGCCGCTCTTCCGGCGAACACCGCCTCATTTCCTCCAGGATCAACCGTTCCCGGTTCTCCACTATTTCATCTAATATATTCCCCATCTCTTCTCTCTTAAAAAACTAAATTGTGTTTGTGAGCGGGCCTGGAAGCAGCTCGCAATGCTATTTCGTTTCTGACGTATTTTTTCCCCACTCAGTGGGGGCTCCTCTTCTCTCTCTTTTTCTTCACCGATTACCCTACTCTTACTCATGCACTTTTACGGAATAAAAATACAATTCAACAGTATCTCCGAATTTATCCCTGCCAAACCTGAATTTCCGGAGCTTTCCGGACAATGAGACCAGCCTTGTGGTTCGCCACCACTGTTTTATGATATTACTGTCTTTACCGATTATCTTTTTTACCGATTCTATGTCAAGTTTTCCGTGAATATACAGCCACCTGTCATACCGCAATTTACACCGCATCTTTTTTTCGAACAGCCCTTCGGGCGATACCATTATATAATTATGCGGGGTTTGTATGGGCTTTCCCAGGAGGTTAACCAGCTGCCAATGAAGAGATTTCCGGTGATGGGTCTTACTCCCAAAAAAGCCATCCTGCCATTTGTTAAAGATCCCTTCAAGCATATAATAATTCTTAAATCCCTCAGACAACTCTTTCTCTTCAGCCCCCCCTTCCCATAAAGGCGCCAACAAAACAATAAATAATATCAGAAGGTATCTCTTTTTCACAAACTTCAAACCTCAAACTTTAAACTTTTACTGTAAATTCCCCAGCTTTTCCTGGTGTTCCTGCACATTGATCTCGCCGAAGCGCTCTTCATAATCCCGGACATTTTCGTTCAATGTCTGTAATAAACGTTTCGCGTGTGCCGGTGTTAATATAACCCGGGACATTAATTTTCCAAAGCCCGGCGGCGGTGCCGGATGGACAAACAAAAAGTCCATTATAAATTCCTCAGGTGAATTGCTGATATTCGTATAATTTGAAAAAATACCGGCTGCCACATTCTCATCGACCTTGACTTCTATTTTGATATCTTTCATTGCGTTACTGTTCCTATCCATTTTCTCTCCTTCAAAGAATAAATAAAAAAACAACCTGAATGTTTGAACATATATTACACTTCAATTTTATCAATATATTTTCCCTGTCTCCGGTAAAATTGTTGACTCCCTCTCAATATTGAACGCTATACTAACGCAAAGGAGTTCCCATATGAAAAAAATACCTTTTAAAACTGTTATCACCCTGTTTTTGTTCCTGTTTTTACCCTTTCCGGGAGCTGCTGAGCCCAAATCCGGACATCAGCATTATTTCGACGACCGCTTTTATGCCAGGGCGGAAATTATTAACATTGAGGTAAAAAAAATTGATAAAGATCAGGGAATGCGGCTGGCTGAAACCAGGATCGATCTGAAGATCCTTGGCGGGGAACTTGAAGGTAAAGTTAAAACCGCGGTTTTTGGCGGTGAAGTGGACCGCCCAAAAGGAATGGAATTTAGAGTTGGTGATACATACTTCATTGGGATACAAAAATCGGGAGATGACACTACGACAGAGTATGTTTCTATCTATGATATCGACAATACTCCAGGTCTTATTTTTGTGGTGGTTCTTATGGTGCTTGCGATTATTGCCGTTGGCAGGGTCAAAGGGCTCGCGTCCCTGGCGGCGCTTGTTGTTACTATCCTGCTTTTTTTCCTGGTTCTGATTCCGCAAACTCTTAAAGGCAGGCCTCCCCTGCCCATTGCGGTTATCATTTCAATTGTTTCCATCATTATCACCCTGCCCATAATCGCCGGTTTCAAACTTAAGACACTTGCTGCTATTCTGGGGGCATCGGGCGGGATAATAATTGCCTCACTTCTTGCTGTTCTGACGGGTTATATTATGCACCTGTCGGGTATAGTAACCAATGAGATGCTGACTGTATTCTATGTCTCGGACGTTAATATTGATCTCAGGGGGCTGGTTCTTTCAGGTATGATAATTGCCGCCCTGGGTGCGGTTATGGATATCTGTATTTCCATTTCCTCGTCTACGACAGAGATATTTAATGCCAATCCCGGTATTTCGGAAAAGGATGCCTTTAAATCGGTCCTTAATATCGGTACCGATATTCTGGGCTCCATGGTTAATACCCTGATCCTGGCCTATGTGGGAAGCTCCCTTTCCATGATCCTTACTATCGCAATGAAGCTTCAGCCCGACATGCCCTTTCTCATGCTGCTGAACTTCAACCCTGTTCTAAACGAGATCGTTAAATCGGCCATTGGCAGCATCGGCATGTTCATTTGCATCCCGGCTACGGCGTTTATCGCGGTGAAACTCCACAAAAGGAAGCACGCAGATTAAGGCAGTTTGAAGTTCAAAGTTTGAAGTTTGAAGTTTTTACCTTCAAACTTGAAACTTGAAACTTCTTTTATCCCCCTGCCCGGATAGCCCTGATCTTTGTTCGTACGCCATCGGTAATTATTCGTGAATATTTCAGGTCCGAAGGCAGGCTGTCGTAAAATTGGAGGGCGATCTCCTTTACTGTTTTATTGGGAGATTCCACTGCCGCGCGGATTGGGCCGCCAATATAGGCATTGGGTAAATAACACATCCCCTTTGCGGCAATAATCGGTTCTTCCGCCTCCGTAAAATTAAATGAATTTTCGGCATCATTACTGCCATATGAGAAATCAGAACCGAGCACGTCCATGATAAACCTGGCCGACCCCGTATAGAGCTGTTTGTAAAGCGCTTTTATTTCTTTGTACGCCTTTAAACTTTTACTCTCCTCATCATCAGGCAGACTGGGGAGGTTTGCCATTAAGGTAATGGCTTCTAATTTTATATTTATGTCCTCATGCTCCAGCCCCTGAAGAATCCTTAATGCTTCTTTTTTGCAATTCAGCAGCATTATATTCCTCCTAATAGATATGTTTATATATATAGTGAAAGAGAAGGTGGTATTCCGCCTTCTCTTCCGGGTTGCTGCTCTGTCAGTGCCCTCACCCCCAGCCTCCGACGGGGTGTTATCAGTCTACCTGGCCCTGATTGGCTTCTTATATAACTCACCATCAGCCCCAAGAGAATGGGGGTTGCGGGGTAAGGGCACCACAGCCAAAGCCTTTTCAGGGTCAGGGCGCCAGGTCGTTTTTTGAGTCTTGTAGAAGAGACTCCCCTACTTACTATTATCGTACTTTTTTCTGAAAAGTTTAATGAGGGATGACTTTTTTTTTAAAAAAAGTGTGGGGACCTCAGAGCTCTTTATAAGAGCTCTGAGGTGGGGCAATATAGCCCTTCATGGGGAAGGGGGAATCTTCCCGGACTGCCTCGTCGGTAACTACGGGGATTTTTTCAATGAATTTCCATTCCCTGTTGTGCGCGTCAGTGAAGGAGCATTCTACAAAACCGGGTTGGTCTGTGCTGATGAATTTTGTAATTGTTGCTTTAATGTATTTCATGATTCTTCTAACTGGTGCGCTTGTGGGCTATACTATATCCTGGTCGAGATAAAACACGGCTGGGTCAAAGTCATTATCTGCCATGTCGAGAGCAGTTTCACACCGCTCTCGGTCTGCGCCGGTTTTGTCCATTAACTTCTGAACGAGCTCAGAGGGTTCACTTTGCGGCCTGGTCCGCAGGTCGAAATAGTGTTTTTCCGAGCAACCTGGCACCAGGTCATTGTACTCGCGCCATGGCGTTTTGTGCGGCACACCAATGACGCAGCGAAAATCCCCGGCCTCCCCGCGCAGGTGAACAGTCACGAAGCCTTTGGGGAGCTCAATATCAACGCACGGGGTGATGCCATATGATTTATCTTCGAAAAAAAGTTCCAGCGGCGGATTGGATTTGACGGTGACTCTGCTCGTTTCAATGGGCTGGGACTGCTGCTTTCGGTATTCACGGATTTTACCGTACCAACCGGCTATGTCGGACTCCAAATCACAATCTCTGCCAAAGTTTGCGTAGATGTTGGACATCCCATGTTCATCCCAGTCTCTTTCAATACTGTCAAAGGCGCTCAACAACAAGATAATGAGCTCAATAGCCAACTCCGGGGCCGGGTCATTGTCTCTTAAGTATAGCACCACTTTGTCATAGATATCGTAACCATCATAGGCTTCTTCCTTTATATAGACAACGACCTCACCATCCGGGAGGCTATTGAGTTTTCCTGTGTCGATCATTTATCTTTTTCTCCTTTATTTACCAAAGAAATCCTTCGAATTATTCAATCGGTGACTCAGCTTTCACTTCACCAGGTCCTTCTCCGGCAGATCATTCACCTTAAGGAACTGTTCCATAAGCTCCCTGTCCCCGGTATCTTTCAAGGGCTTTTTTATAGCATATTCAACCTCAGAGCTCTTATAAAGAGCTCTGAGGTGGTAACGCCGGAAAAATCAGTCTGTTTCTTCCCAGGTATAATTTACGGCTGCCCCAAGTTTATCATCAGCAGGAGTTGATGCCTCATAGGTATTCTGCCCTGACAGTGTATCCCCATCATAGACAAACTCATAGCAATAGTTTGTATCACTCGAAATAAAAAACACAAGAGTCATAAATTTATCGCTATTATATTCAACCACATACTTTCCACCAAATGTCCCGCTGCTGTCGAGTCCCGCGTACCTTGCAAAGGTGGAGAGTAAACCACTCTCGTTATAGGAAAGAGCAGTAAAGGAGTCGCTGCCGCTTACGCTATCCTCCACTATTTCCGTAATTAAACCATTCTCGTTACAGGTATAGGTCATTACCTCATTGAGATTCCCCCATGGAGTAGTTCCACCACTATAGTCCCATTTTGTCTTTATAAAAC
>JAAENB010001286.1 GCA_024224995.1 bacterium
ATGCCCTTCGGACTTGCAAAATTATTTATCATATCTCATCCGTTCGGATATGCACAGATGGTTGCACACAATCTTATTGATAATCTTCCATATTACATGCATGGTTTTATAGGAATACTCGGATGGCTGGATACAGAGCTTCCCCTGCCCTTTGTTGCGATCTGCTGGGTTGTAATTATTTTGACAGCATTGTCAGACGGGAAAAAAGATGTGGTATTTTCTATCAAAAACAGAGTGACAGTATTTGCAATTGCTCTGTCATGTACAATGCTGATTATAACAAGCCAGTATTTTATCTGGACACTGGAGACAAGCCCTGATATTGGAAGAGCACAGGGAAGGTATTTCATACCTGTTGCACCGTGCTTTCTTTTTATGTTATATAACACCGGACTGGCTGATATTGCCAGACAAAGCACAAAAAGTGTGTTTATATATATATTTATTTTTTGTTCTCTGGTATATACTTTATCAATAATTGTTCGGAGATACTATTGTTAAGATTGCTGTATCCGGCTTTACAGATTTTCAGATAATTACCCTGTTTCAAGATTTGGCTTTAGGAAAGGCATTTTACAGAAAGCTGTGCAGGAGCATAAAACAGGCACAAATGACCACCAGCTTTTCTGCTGGGAAAACTGGACAAATAATGGACACTAAATTAAAAGCCATACTTCTTGCAGCCGGTTTGGGGACGCGACTTAAACCTCTTACTGACTTTTTGCCCAAATGTATGATGCCTGTTAACGGACGACCTCTTCTGGAGTACTGGCTGGAATCCCTTTCTGAAGCAGGGGTTAAGCCTTTATTGATAAACCTGCACTATTTCCCGGATATTGTTGAAGAATCCTTGCAGTATAGCGAGTACAGAGACAATATCACAACTGTTTTTGAACCGGAGCTTCTCGGAACAGGGGGCACTCTGCTGAAAAACCGGGATTTTGTCAACAATGAGGCGGTTATGCTGATCCATGCTGATAACCTGTGTCTTGTGAATCTTAAAGAATTTATCAGCGCCCATATAACGCGGCCGTCTGGCACGGTAATTACCATGATGACTTTTGCAACACCGACCCCGGAAACCTGCGGAATTGTGGAACTGGATAAAAGGGGAGTAGTAACGGCTTTTCATGAGAAAGTTCCGAATCCGCCTGGAAACCTGGCGAATGCAGCAGTCTATATTATAGAGCCATGTGTTTTTGATTTCCTTTCCAAGCTTAACAAACCTGTTATTGATTTCAGCACAGAAGTACTCCCTTATTACCAGGGACATATTTATACATATCACAATACATGCTATCATCGGGATATAGGAACACTGGACAGTTTAATATCAGCCCAGACAGAATACCCCGGGGTGTCATGGGTTCCCCGGAAAGACGATTTCTGGAAAATATATTGTGAAAAGGACAAAGCATTTGTTATGAAGCAGATACTTGCATCTTTGGCAAACACATTGAATGCACATGTGATTAATGTTCAGGATGCCGATTCTCTCATTGACACTGCTATCAGCAAAAAAATAAAAAATATCATATTAAATGTGCAAACTCCATTGAAAAATTCTGATAAAGATGTTATCCATGTTGTTAAATCTTGTCCGCCGGGTGCAGAATGGGTTCTCTTTTTCTCCAGAGTCGGATCCGGCTTTTCTTCAAAACAGATTTTTGATCAATATGGCCTGAAAAGTTTGGCTGTTTGTGCAAGCAACTGACGGAAGGAATAATGAGCGAAAAAATACTGGTTATAGGGAGCAACTCTTTTTCAGGAGCAAGTTTTGTTGATTATGCCATTGAAAAAGGAGCAGAAGTGATAGGGATAAGCCGTTCTTCTGAACCTGATTCTGTGTTTCTTCCTTATAAAAAACGAAAAAACACAGACTTTCAATTTCATAAGCTGGATCTGAATTCCGATCTTGACAGAATTATGCAAATTGCCAGGGAGTTTACCCCGGATTACGTGGTCAATTATGCTGCACAGTCAATGGTGGCTGAAAGCTGGCTGCATCCTGAGCATTGGTTCCAGACAAATGCAGTGGCTATGGTCAGGCTTCATGACCAGTTGCGCCATTTTGATTTTCTGAAAAAATATATCCATATTTCAACACCGGAAGTCTATGGGGACTGCGATGGGTTGGTAAAGGAAAATACACTTTATAATCCCAGTACCCCTTATGCTGTTTCCCGGGCCGCTGCTGACATGAGTTTAGCAAGTTTTTTCAAAGCATATAATTTTCCTGTTGTATTTACACGTGCAGCCAATGTTTACGGATCCGGGCAGCAGCTTTACCGTATTATTCCCAGGACTGTCCTGTATTTTCTTACAGGAAAAAAACTGCAATTACACGGCGGGGGGCATTCTGTTCGTTCCTTCATTCATATCCGCGATGTATCTGACGGTACACTGCAAGCAGCGCGGCAGTCCCCGCCAGGAGAAATATACCATTTTTCCACCTCGGAAAATATTTCAATTCGTTCCCTGGTCCGGATGATTGCAGATCAACTGAAAGTATCTTTTGAAGATAATGTGGAAACTGTGGGAGATCGTCTTGGAAAGGACTCGGCTTATACACTGGACAACACAAAAGCACGGGAAATATTAGGATGGAATGCCCGAATAGATATTGAACAGGGGATAGAACAGACAACCGCCTGGGTAAAAGATAATCTTGAGACGCTCAGGAAACAGCCTTTTGATTACATACACAAACCATAATAGGAGTGCGAAACCGGAACGAAGGTGGAAGCTCTCGCATGCAGTTTATAAGTTAATATAAAGAAGAGGTAATATATGCATATACTGGTAACAGGCGGATGTGGTTATATTGGCACTATTCTGACACGTAAACTTTTGGAATCAGGATTCAGTGTAACAGTTGCGGATATTATGTGGTTCAGCAATTATCTTCCTGAACATGAAAATCTTACAATAATACAAACTGACATTCGCAATCCTGAAAATATTCCTATGGATGGTGTGGACGCAGTTATTCACTTGGCTAATATAGCCAATGATCCTTGCGGAGAATTGAATGCCAAATGGGCATGGGAAGTCAACGCGCTTTCAACAATGCTCCTTGTGGAACGTGTAATCCGCCATAATGTCAGACAGTTCATATATGCCAGTTCAGGAAGCGTTTACGGCATAAAAGATGAGCCTGAAGTTACTGAAGACCTTCCTCTTGTGCCCATATCCGACTACAATAAAACAAAAATGGTAAGTGAGCGAATCCTCCTGAGTTACAGGGATTCGATCCTGGTGCAGTGTATCCGGCCTGCCACGGTCTGCGGGTATTCCCCGAGAATGCGCCTGGATGTTTCAGTTAACATGCTGACCATGCAGGCTCTGACAAAAAAGAAAATAACAGTTTTCGGAGGCAGTCAGACACGTCCGAATATTCACATCAAAGATATTACAGATGTTTTTCTCCACTTTCTCAAACTGGGTGACAAGGCTCCTGGTATTTATAACGCGGGCTTTGAAAATATATCAATTATGGACATTGCAAAAAAAGTTGTCGAGTTCGCGCCGGCTGATATAACAGTAACAGAATCAAACGATCCCCGTTCCTATCGCCTGAACTCTGACAAACTGCTTAAAACCGGCTTTCAGCCTAAATACGGAGTTACTGACGGTATAAAGGATGTTATTGAGGCATTTCAGGCAGGCGGGATTAAGGATGAGGAAAACAATTATAATATCAAAACTATGAAAAAAATTTTTGATTCTTGATTTATCAGAATAAATCAGCAAAAATCAAAAATATAAGGGATTCTGATAATGGCTGAGTGGATATCATATACTGAGCAACTGCGTTCTGTACAGGAAAAGCTTTCTGTAAGAGATCTTTCAGGCAAGGAGCTTGGACATGAACCAGGATTTTCAGAGTGGAAAAAACAGACCCTCCGTGTGCGGTCTGAAGAAAAATGCGCTTATTTCGCGGGAAACGGGGCAAGCGCCTCAATGGCAAGCCATTTTTCTACGGACATAGCAAAAAACGGCGGAGTGTTCACATGTGTTTTCAGTGATTTTTCTTTTTTAACAGCTTTATCAAATGATATATCTTATGAAGAAGTGTTTGCAGAACCTCTGCGCTGGAGAATGAAACAGGGAGATATGCTTATAGCAATAAGCAGTTCCGGGAATTCACCCAATATTGTCAGGGCAGTTGAAACAGCCAGGAATTGCGGCGGAATCATAGTCACACTTTCAGCAATGGGTGAATCCAACAAAATCCGGGGAATGGGGGATCTGAATTTTTATGTTCCTGCACAGACATACGGATTGGCTGAAACTTCTCACGCGGCCATACTGCATTTTTGGACAGATACTATTACCGGCAACTGACAAGCATATGGGGAATTATTATGGGCCTGGAAATTGATTTATTGGTAAATTATCCCAAATCAAAGCGCGATGTAAAAGGACGCGGGGCAGCAAAAACAGAAGAAGACCGCTCTGTTGCCAGAAAGTTCGGCAAAGAGTTTTTTGACGGAGATCGAAGGCACGGTTACGGTGGATTTTCCTACAATTCCCGATTCTGGCAGCCGGTTATCCCAACATTTCAAAAGCATTTCGGACTGACTTCTTCCAGTTCCCTGTTGGATGTGGGGTCCGGCAAAGGATTCATGCTGCATGACATGGCTGAACTTATCCCGGGCATTACTGTCAAAGGTGTGGATATTTCCGAATATGCTGTTGAAAATACAATTGAAGACATGAAGCCTCATGTTCAGGCGGCAGACGCAAAAAATCTTCCGTTCAAAGACAATTCATTTGATGTGGTGATCTCGGTTAATACGGTTCATAACCTGGACAAAAAAGAATGCTCCCAGGCTCTGAAGGAAATTGAGCGTGTGAGCAGGGGGAAAAGTTTTGTAACTGTGGATGCTTATCAAAATGACGAAGAAAAAGAGCTTATGTATGCATGGAACCTGACTGCCAAAACAATCATGCATGTGGATGAATGGAAGGCTTTTTTTGAGGAATCCGGTTACACAGGTGATTATTACTGGTTTATTCCATGA
Source organism: bacterium (assembly GCA_024224995.1). The sequence continues at coordinate 5,028 of JAAENB010001286.1, forward strand.
AAGTTGAAACTTGAAACTTGAAACTTGAAACTCGAAACTGGTGAAAACCGGATTATGTTGTCCTCGCTCCCATGCTCCGCGTGGGAATGCAGGGCGAATTGGTCTGGCAAATCTTCGTTCCCAACATGTGGATATGCCGCGCTGGTTATTACAAAAGGTTTGCTATTTTTATGAGTAGTCTGACAGAAAAATATTCGCTTGAGTTGCTGCGGCAGATGAAAAGAATCCGCATGACAGAAGAAATTATCGCCCAACGTTATTCAGAAGGGAAGATGCGATGCCCCACGCACCTGTGTATAGGCCAGGAGGCTGTTGGCGCAGCAGTGGGAATGGCATTGCGAAAAGACGATTTTGCAGTGAGTACGCATCGGGCACATGGTCATTATCTTGGAAAAGGCGGGGACCTGAAAAAAATGATAGCGGAGATATATGGCAAAGCAACAGGCTGCTCCGCAGGAAAAGGCGGGTCCATGCATTTGACAGACAGGGATGCAGGCTTCATGGGCAGCACAGCTATCGTGGGCGGAACAATACCTGTGGGGGTGGGATTGGGCCTTTCCATAAAACTGAACAAAACGGACCAGGTGAGTTGTGTTTTCTTAGGAGACGGTTCTGTTGAAGAAGGCGTGTTTTATGAATCAGTTAATTTCGCTGCATTGAAAAAACTTCCTGTTCTGTTTGTTTGCGAAAACAATTTTTATTCTGTATATTCCCCTCTGAAAGTTCGCCAGCCCGAGGGACGCAGAATTTACCAGATGGTTGAAGCAATAGGGATTCCGGGAGAACACGGAAATGGAAATGATGCTGTGGAAATATACAGCAAAATATCTTCGGCAGTTGATTCCATACGTCAGAACAAAGGCCCCTGTTTTTTTGAATTTTCAACGTATCGCTGGCGTGAACATTGCGGCCCGAATTTTGACAATGATATCGGTTACAGGACAGAACAAGAGTACCTGGCCTGGAAAGAAAAAGACCCCATACAATTGCTTGAGTCCCAGTTGCTGGATCAAAACATTGTTCATGCAACTGATATAGAAAAAATGGAAGGATCCATCCAGGCAGAAATCAGCCTGGCTTTTGATTATGCTGAAGAATCTGCTTTTCCCTCTGCTGAAGAGGTGGTAACAGATTTGTACAAAGACTGAGAAAGGAAATGAATTGGCTCGCTTGCTGAATTTTGCCAAGGCTGTCAACGAGGCCCTTGCCCAGGCCATGAAAATGGATAAATCCGTTATCTGTTACGGACTGGGAGCAGACGATCCCAAAAGGATTTTCGGGACAACAGAGGGACTTAAAGAACAATTCGGCCATGAACGGGTGTTTGACATGCCTGCTTCGGAAAACGCCATGACCGGTGTGGCTATCGGTGCTTCCCTGAACGGCATCCGACCTGTTGTAAGCCATCAGAGGCTTGATTTTTTTCTGCTGGCAATGGATCAGTTGGTAAATAATGCGGCAAAATGGCGTTACATGTTTGGGGGACAGGCTTCAGTTCCCATCACAATTCGTATGATTATCGGCAGAGGATGGGGGCAGGGACCTACCCACTCACAGAATTTGCAGTCTTTGTTTGCTCATATCCCTGGACTGAAAGTTGTTATGCCTGCCACTGCCGAAGACGCCAAAGGATTGCTGATTTCATCTGTTTTTGATGACAATCCGGTTATTTTTCTTGAACACAGGTGGCTGTATAATCTGGAAGGCAATGTCCCGGAAGGGGATTTCAGGGTTCCTATAGGAAAAGCCCGGCAAATGAGAACCGGCAATGATCTTTCTGTTGTTTCACTCTCCTACATGACTATTGAAGCTCTGCATGCTCTTGATGTTTTGGAAAAACAGGGGGTTTCCTGCGATTTGATTGATTTGCGGACTGTTAAGCCCATTGACTGGGAAACAGTGTTTTGTTCTGTTCGCAAAACAGGCAGGCTGCTGGCATTGGACACAGGGGTAAGAACAGGCTCTGTTGCCGGCGAAGTTATTGCCCGCGTCAGCATGGAATGTTTTGACAGTCTGAAACAGCGTCCGGAACGCTTGGCGCTGCCAGATTTACCGACTCCGACCAGCCCATCTCTGACCAGGGTATTTTATAAACGTGCTGAAGATATTGCAGATATGGTGGGAAAAATGTTAGGAAAAGACTTGCACACAGACGAAATTAAGCAGAAGCGGAATTATCCTCATGATGTTCCGGGGGACTGGTTTAAGGGGCCCTTTTAATAACAGAGCCGGTTTCCATACATTATAATTCCACGGTAAGGATGAGAAAGGATTCTATTAAATTGTCAACCGAAGATAATATTCTTGTTGGAAGACATTGGGCATATAATCTGTTCAACGACCCCAAAAGGTTTGCCTTTGTTTTATCAAGGTATAATTTCGCGGCCCAGATGGTTTCCGCTTCTGAAACAGTTCTGGAACTGGGATGCTCCGAGGGAATAGGAGTGCCTCTTTTCAAACAATTCGGGATCCGCTTCACAGGAGTGGACATGGACCGGGACGCAATATCCACAGCAAAACAGAATTGGAAAAATACAGATCACAGTTTTATATGTGATGACTTTCTGGGAAAAACATACGGGATTTTTGGTGCGGTTGTAAGTCTCGATGTAATCGAACATATCTCATCCGAATATGAAGATTCATTTTTAGAAACCATTACGGATAATATAAACCAAAGCGGCGTTGCAATTGTTGGCACTCCTAATATCACTGCATCACAGTACGCATCTTTGGCCAGCCAGAAAGGGCATATCAACCTTTTCAGTGCTGAAAGACTCCGGACAGTACTGAAAAGGTTTTTCCACAAGGTTTTCATCTTTGGCATGAACGATGAAGTAGTTCATACAGGTTTTTACCCTATGGCGCATTATTTAATTGCTGTTGCATGCAAAAAAAAACAGGAAACAGGAAATGAATAATCAGGAAGAACGCTCATGCTGGGATCCGGTTTTGAATATTATGGGGAAAGATATCTCTTTCTCTCTTGGTAAAAATTTATCAGATCATTTCAGAAATTCCCCATATGAATTAATTCAACTGGCAAATTTCTATAAGTTTGCAGCCAAGGCAATCGGTTCTTCTGAAAAAGTTCTTGATATAAGCTGCGGAGAAGGACTGGGCACTTGGATACTTGCAGCGGAGTGCGGTTCTGCCAACGGTATCGACACAGACAGACAACTAATTGAAAAAGCAAGGAACAATTGGAATAATCCGGGAATAACTCTGGTGTGCTCTGATATTTATTCTGTTGAAGAAAAGGACTGGGATGCAATTGTAATTTACAACATAACTCGGGAATGTGCTGATGAAAAGTTGAAGCTGTTTTTAAACCGGGTTTTCGATATTCTGGGGGAAAATGGGGTGGCAATTTTAAGTTTTTCAGACACCTGTTCCGATTTTCGCAAAACCTGTCAGCAGGAAATAAAAACCGTGTTCCAACGCGTTTTCTGGTTTCATTTTTCAAATGCATTGCTACTGGCAGGATACTCAGAAACAGCCCGGCATCTGGTTAGCTTGGCATGTAAATGAAAAAAGTTTTTTAACTTTGCAGATTTTAAAAACATCTTCTATCTAATCACCCTATCTGACAGATATATGCTATCCGAAAAAAGTATAATAACTTGTGAGCATAAGAACAATTATATGGTAATAGGGGGGGACAGTCTTCTGGGCAGTTACCTTATAGAAAGTCTTAAGCAAACTGGTAAAAAAATCCTTTCAACATCCCGCAGAATAAAAACTTCAGATGCTTCGAGTATTTATCTGGATCTTAGCAAAGATATTTCATCATGGGAAATTCCGAAAGGTATTGACACTGTTTTTTTTTGCGCGGCTGTCACATCAATTGAAGAATGCTGGAAGAAACCTGAAGAGAGCGGGCGTGTCAATGTTGATAATACTATTGCACTTGCTGCTAAGTTTATAAAACAGGGGGGGGCAATTATTTTTCCTTCAACAAACTTGGTTTTTGACGGTCAATATCCGGACAGGAAAGCTGATGATCCAGTTTGTCCCATGACAGAATACGGCAGGCTGAATGCAGCGGCTGAAAAAAAACTTATGGATTTGGGACAGAATATCACCATTGTTCGTTTTACAAAAATCATTGAACCGAATATGCCTCTCATAAAAGACTGGATTGAAAAACTCAAGAACAAAAGAATGATTCATCCTTTTTCAGATATGGTTTTGGCTCCTGTTCCCATATGGTTTGCATTGAAAGCCATCATTGAAATAGCGGAAAAAAAAAGTAACGGAATCTGGCAGGTTTCGCCAAAGCAGGATATTACATATGAGCACTTTGCATACCATCTTGCCCGGAGAATCAATAACGGCCTGAAATATGTCCGGGCTATTAAAGCAAGGGACTCAGGAATGGAGTTCGAAAGCATTCCAAAGCATACAACTTTGGACACATCAAGGATAGAGAAGAACTTAGGTTTAACCCCTCCTGACATTTGGGAGAGTATTGACTCTGTTTTTGGATTAAAAAATATATCATAATAAACGCATAATCACAATACCATTGCTGCACAATCTGCATGATGTTTTTTTTCGATAAATCTATGGCTTGACCAAGTTATACAGATACACTTTTAATATTGCTATCCCATATAATTTACTAAAAAGTTTTAATTACAGCCAAGTTGGTTATTTGCAAGTTTAGATAATTCAATATTTTGTTATTATTAATAATTAGATTAAAATTAAAATTGATGAATTGTTTTTATTCTTATTGACATCAAAACATGAATATACTAAATACAACAATACAATAAGGATTATTCCAATAGATGTTTCCGAACACATGAAACCACTTGACAGGTTAGTTTTCGCAAATAGGATTACATCGGACTGCATAAATAATAAAAGGCTGAACAATGACCAACAAAGAGGAATTCCACAATACTCACGAAATATTTACTGACAAAGCATACAACACTCCGGGTATGCTTCCTCACCGCTATGTATTAGTACTTACCAACAAATGCAATCTGCGTTGTGATTTCTGCTTTCAGGACAAAAGGTCTCGTGAGTCCGACATGACTGCGGATGACTGGATTCAATTTTCAAATCAGCTTCCCGACTATGCACGGATTACTCTTACAGGCGGTGAACCGTTGATTTATCCCGGGTTCAAAAAAGTCTTTTCTCATATTGCAGAACGTTTTAACTGTAATATTATTACCAACGGTACTCTTCTGAATGAGGATGTGATTGATTTTATACTTTCATTTCCGAATTTTAAGGTGCTTTCCATTTCCATTGACAATATCGGCAACACTCTTCGAGGTATCAGTAAAAATAAATGGGCACATACAGAAAATATGATACGATATTTTATCAGGCGACGCAGGGAACTCAATTCTCCTGAATGTGTACTTGACGCCAAAACTATGGTGTTGGATGAAAATGCCGGAGAATTGTCAGGTATTCATCAATATTGCGTGGAAGAACTAGGGTTTGACCATCATGCTTTTCAGTTCCTTAAAGGTTCCCCTATTCAACATGCTGACCGCATGTTTGAATTTGAGAATGCTCTTGAAAAATCAGATGCTTATGTTTATAAGAATTTTGAGGTGATAAAACAGGAATTGGATAGGGTGAGAAAATACAATCTGGAAACAGGCAAGACAGCTTTCCTGCACCCGAAAATAGCTTCATTAACGTCAAAAGATACCCTGCCTGATATTGACTATATTAATAAAGCTGCTCATGTTCCTGATAATTTTCTGCCCTGCAAATTTCCGTGGTCAAGTGTTCATATCAATTCAGATGGAAACCTGTTTCCCTGTCTGGCTGTATCTATGGGAAATGTAAAGGAAAATTCATTACAGAATATTATAAACGGAAAATCGTTTGCCCGCTTCAGGGATTTAATTCGGAAAGAAGATTCTGTAGAGGGGTGTAACCGGTGCGGATGGTTGCGTCCAAAAAATATACCCGCGTAATTTCAGGTGACTAGTAATGACTGAAAAAGTATTTATTCTTGGAACAAGAGGATTTATAGGGGCACGCTTAATGGAAAAATTTTCACAGCAAGCCTCTGGAAATGTTGTCGGATATAACTCGCAGGAATGTGATTTGCTGTCCAGAGACTCAATTGTTGCCGCACTTTCATCTTTAACAAAAGAAGACACCATTGTAATGGTTTCTGCAATCACCCGGCTTAAAGAAAACTCATATGATTCCATGATCAGAAATATTCAAATGGCTGAAAACCTGGGCTGGTTTTTGGAAGAACATTATGTATCCGGGGTTATTTTTTTCAGCACTGTTGATGTATATGGAATATTGCCTGAGCATGCTGTTATTAAAGAAGAACTTTTGCCGGATCCGAATGACTATTATGCCATATCAAAACTGACAAGCGAATATCTTCTGAGAAAAACTCTTTCCCGGAAAGGAATTCCAATGACAGTTTTTCGATTATCCGGCGTTTACGGATCCGGGGATGAAGGGAAAAGCACAATAAATGCATTGGTAAAATCTGCTCTGACCAAAGGGAAAATAACAGTTCACGGAGATGGGAGCAACAAACGTGATTTTGTTTATGTAGATGACGTTTTCAGTTTGACTGCTGAAGCCATTCGTCAAAAAAAAGATGTAACAGTAAATGTGGCTACTGGCAGAAGTTTTTCAATAGCAGAGATTTCGGAAATGATTGTTGCAGCCATGGATGGAAAGTGTTCGGTTGAATTTACCCCGACAGACCATCAGCCAGGGAAGAGGATAACGCATATGGTTTATAATATCAATAAATTGAATGATCTTTTTCCAGGTATGACATTAACAGGCATCAGGGATGGGATAGAATACTACCTGTCTGAGATGAAAAGTTAATAGAGGTTGAGAGCGGGCCGTTGATTTTGTCTTCTGGGCATAAATTTTTCGGCATCCTTCATTTTCCGGTTGACAATTCGAAGGAGTGCCGAAATGAAATTTTGGCAGAGTCCCGGTTTCAGTGCCAAAATTTCATTCCGTCACTCCTTCGAATTATCAACCGGAAAATCAAGGATGCCGCACAATTTATGCCCAGAAAACAAAATCAAAG
>JAAENB010001287.1 GCA_024224995.1 bacterium
ACAAAGTCAATGGTCCATGCGGTATCACTTTCTTCTATTATATATGTATCAATAATGTAGCAGAGCTTACTCACCAGGAAGGGATATCCTGAAGTAAAGTAGTAAAGCCGCTCGGCTACGGCCGGTATATCCATGCCTATTTTTTTTTCTGTAGAATAATCGACAAGCATCGTCTCAATCTCCTTCGCCGAGAATGCAAGATTGATGGTGAAATCGACGGCGATGTTCCAGGGGGAGTTTATCTTTTGTTCTTCATCGGGACGTACTTTGACCTTCATATTTTTTACATCATGCACTCCTGCCAGGATAACGCTGTGAAAGGTCTCGTCCTCTCCTTCGTTGCGCAGTAGATACTTGTCCCGCAGCATTCCCAGGAAGCTGACGAAGGGCTGGTTGTTGCTGCTCTTATCCACTTCATTAATCATCAGCACAACCTCTTTACCGGCCTCTTTAATGAAAGCAGTAATTACATTTGATAAAGTTTTATAATCAATTACTTTTTCTCTTTGTGACTCCAGCATCTCAGACAGCTTTTCATAATCATAACTCAAGGCATCGACTAAAATATCGACAAAAGCATTGCTAAAACATTTCTCCGACTCAAAAACGGCATCCCCGATCCCCTCAAAGCTGATGAAAACAGGCAGATACCCTCTCTTTTCCAGCTCCAGTTCCAGGAGATTCATAGTGGTCGTCTTCCCGAATTGCCTGGGCCGGTTGATAGCAAAGTATTCTCCGGCTTCAATTAAATGAGTAATAATTAATTCCAGCTTTTTTGAGGTATCTACCATAAAATGTTTACCGGGAACACAGCTGCCTGTGTAATTAAAACGCATTCGCCTTCTCCTGCTTATCAATCCGGATCTAATGATAGGAACAACAATTTCAGCCTTTCGGTAAAAAAGCAATAATTAAGTTAAAAATAATGATAAATATGTAAAAATTATGTCAATGAAGAAATAAATTCCTTCACATCCTCTGTATACGGCGAACCAATCCATCCGACCCCGGTAATATGATCGTGAATATTACCGTCAGTATCAACAAATTCACCCTTCATCGGCAGCTCGGCGATATTGGAATATTTTGTAATGGGCCTGGTATATTGCAGCCATGACCCCACGGAATATTCTTCCAGGAAGAGCCTGGTCTGTTCCCTGCTCATGCCAAGTGAAAAAAGACCGAATTTTATTTTGAGCCGCTTCGCGTCATCAATAAATCGTGATAATACTTTCATCTTGAACGGCCGTACCTCTCCGGGAAAAGATTCAATATGCTGCCGGTCAAGGCTGAGCCTGATCTCAATGTTTTTTTGGGTGAGTAATTCCAGGTATTCCTTGTAGCGCGGTGAATTTATAAACGCCCCATTGCTTTCTAAAATTACGTGTATTCCTTTTCGCAGCGCCGGGTTAATAAAATCTTCCACCAGGTTATTTGTGAGTGTGGGTTCCCCGCCCCGCAAACTAATTATTTCATTTTCTTCTACTCTTTCGATGAGCTCTTTGAATACTGCGGCATCCATGTGCTCGCCGGTTTTGCCAACATAACAGGTAGGGCAATTGCAATTGCACACCGTGTTTACCTGGATAATATATCTTACTTTTTCGTACGGCTTCCTGTCCGGTTTTTCTCTTGTATAGAATACCGTGCGAACGCGGTGTTCGGGAGTGGGGCTCCATGACGCTGTGTCGCATATGGAGAGAGGATAATAACCGCATGATTCCAGTATCGTGTCGATGGCTGGCGACGTCGCTGAATATTTTTCCAGTAGTTCAGTGAATTCACTGGCGTGTTCCGGAAAACATGAAATGAATTCGCTCTGCTGTTCCGGAGAAAATTCAGGATTTGATAAAACAAAGAATTCGGGCGATTTTGAGGCTGCTTTTTGCAGCGCCGCCAGGGGATCATCAATCCACAGAAGAGACATGATAAAAAGTACAAGGTCGAACGGTCTATCAGCCAAATGAACGGTTTCGATTTTGCCTTCAACCAACTCAATCCGGTCATCATGATAATCCTCTATAAATGACCTGAGCATCGGACGGTCGTGATCAATTATTGAAGCCGTTTCCATACTTTCGGGAAAACAGATATTTCTCGAAACACACGCTCCTCCTCCAACATCAAGCATATGCTTAACGGGAATATTATTCAGTACTTCATTGAGCTGCCAGAGAAGGTTCATGTTCTTTCGGCCTAACTCTTCATAAAAAATATCTTGTAAAGTAGTACAGGTCTTTTCTTGTATCATAACGCACCTCTCTTTTTATTAAATAATTATCTTATCTCCCGGTTTTTCATGGGTTGGACTTGAATCATATTCATCACCATAAAAATCTTTTAAATTTGCTTCTAATTCATCTATTATATCATTATAGGTACTAAAATATTTTCGTGCTTCAGTTGTTATTGTTTCATGCTTTTTTTCTATCATGGATATGAAATCATCATATTTTTTCCTGTTTTCTTTTATATTAGTTAGAAATTTTTCAAGAAATCCAATTTCATTTTTAATTGCTAACATATATTCCAGATCCTGCATATCCCTGTCTTCATTAAACCGCTTAATCGCCTTCTTCATTTTGTGAACAGAGGACTCATGCAGGGTGCTTACCCGGAGTAAAGATCTGCAATAGGATGATATATCGGTCTTTAAATCGTCCTCTACAGCTTTTTTTATCGCGAAATACGTATCTTCGTCCAGGCGAATATTGATGCGCCTGTCTTTTGTTTTATCAATTTTCATAGCGGCTCCCTTTGTTTGTATGACAACTATAAGATACTATCTGTCATACGGAAAGTCAAGGGGAAATGTGAGTTTTTATTAAGTTTTTTAATACATGGGGAAAGGCATGGGCCATAGATGAGGAAGCAAGTATGAATATAAGGGAGAAAATTATTGTATGTATTTTTTATTTTCTAATAACAGCAACGGATTCAAGGCTGTCTCTATCTTCGGCTTTTTTCGTAAAAGAGGTATCTTTAACGGTAAAATACTCTTTGTCTACTGCCGGGATAAAGATGTTTGATGTGGAATTGATCTTTTTATGATACTCCGGAATTGCTGCGATAGCGGAAGTTACCAGAACAGGCTCTTCATCATCAGAATCGGGCGCACTCATTATGGTAACACTATGTGATGAAGGATAGAATTTTAACAGGTAATCTTTTAAAGGAATGAATCTTTCCGGTTTGTTGATTTCAATATCGTGGAGTAGATAGGTGCCAAACCAGCCTACCTGCATAAGAAGAGCGTCCATATGGGGATTTATCTCCTGGCGGCATTCTACAATAGACGATGCTTCCAGGAACTGAAGTCCGCAAGAACGGATTTCGAAATCACAAAAAGCAGCCATCGCATCTATACATGATATGGCAGGCTCTATCTTGACCGATAATCCTGATTGTTTCGCCTGCCGGTAAATGTCCCAGGAAACATCATCATAAATGGTTGGATGTCCATCTTCAACCACCACTACTCCGGGACCATTTCGCGCTTCCGAAAGAATGGTCTCTGCAAGGCGATTGTACACAACCGTATCTTCTTCACCTGTCCAGTATAAGTCACCCAGGTCAATTATGTTCCGGTTCAGTTTTTTCAGTTCATCGTGATAGAGTGAGAGGTGAAATATAACACGGCCGGACTTAATTGTTTCTATCGCTTCAGCAGTTGTCCTCTTGAGGCCGCCAACCCCAATACCGGTTAATACGATATCATACGTATATTTCTTTTTTGAAAATAACATCGGTAATTTTTATTATCTGCCGCTGGTTCTTTTTTTTCGAGCCTTGGAACCGGATTTATTTTTTTTACCTCTCATGGCTTTTGTTTTTTTATTTTTTTTATCCTTTTTGCATTTTTTATCATGCTTATTTTGCATTTTTCCATTTTTCTTCGGAGTTATCTTCTCTGCGGACACGGAACTGACGTTGGTGAAAATGCCGGAAAAAGCAGCAAGAAGAAAAGAGAGAGTTATGGATAGAACTGATTTAAACTTTTTCATAAGATACCTCTTTTTTTTAGAATAGTAAGATTATCTACTATGAAAAACAATTAGTCAATTATCTTTTTTTATTTCCCATTAATAAGTTTCCTTATTTAGTTCCTCTTTTCAAGCGCTAAACGAATTCCAAGACCAATTAACACTATACCGCTAATTCGATTGATCCATCCAACAACTAACGGTCTTGAACGCAGCCAGCTGGATATGAGCCCGGTTCCATATCCAATAGGAGCTTTCATATTTATCTCCACGCATTGCGCCCAATATTATAAAACTTCTTGTGGCGATGAAGCCAGTTTAAGTCCCACTATTCCTGCTACTATGAGCAGCAAACAAATTATCCTCATGGTGTCCCGTGATTCACCGAACAGAACCATGCCCAATACCGCTACTCCCACCGCGCCAATTCCGGTCCATACAGCGTATGCCGTGCCCACTGGAATTGTTTTCATGGCGAGTGCCAGTAACCAAAAACTCATTCCCATAGCTGAGATCGTCAGAATCGACGGAACAAGTTTTGTAAACCCTTCGGTATATTTAAGTCCAATCGCCCATCCGCATTCAAACAAACCGGCAATTGCCAGATAAATCCATGCCATATTTCTACTCCTGTTCTTAACGTTGTTGACTCGCAACATATTATATTTATCCGGAATCCGGTCTTTTAGTCAAGAAGTTTATGTTGACACAGAGGGGGATATTTTTACTATAGCAATAAAAAATCATTGCAATACGGTACAGAGAGATATACATTTGAATTCATGAAGTTAAAAGATTTTACAGAATATTTAGATAAAATTATTTTTAAAGAAATTCATTATTATATCATGAACGATAATAATGAATATTCTTATTGGGAAAAAATAACCGGAGAAAATTTTACCGCGATAAAAAGCAGCTCACCACAGGATGTTAAACAGCTGAAATCTTCTTATTTCAAGAGAGCTTCACTTGAGCAGCTCTCAACGGAAATATACGAGCGACCGTCGAAGCTAAAGACCCGGGCCGCTCTTTTTGCCCTGGCAATAGTATCGCTAACAACGTTTTTCAGTTTTTTTCTGTTTTCTCCGGAAACCGCTCTTTTTTTGAACGCGATTATTCTGATTGTTTCTGTTGCAGCCCTGATTTATTATTTTGAAGTAAATAATTATTTTATTTATTTAAGATATGCCGCGGAAAGCGGTCAGGAAATCCCGGCGCGGAAACCGAAGATATTATCCGAATCGGATTTTTTTTGGCATGTTGATTCAATTATTGAAAATAAAGACTTACGATCTTTTAGCGGTTCAAAGGAATTATATAAGAGATCTCTTGTCAAAAGTCTTAAGAAACCGCCGCATTTTATAAACTCAAATATCGATATCGCGTGTTTTAAATATAATAAAAAAATTATCTGTTTCTTTCCTGATTTTGTACTCTTTAAAAATGATAAACTTTACCTGGTTTTGCCCTATGGCTCTCTCTATGTAAAATATACTGAAACCCCGTTTAATGAATATGAATTTAGTCCGGATGACAGCCATATACTGGATCATACCTGGCTTCATCCGAACAAAGACGGTACCAGGGACGAACGATTTAAGAATAATCCCGGGGTCCCAATAATGCTCTACAGTGAAATATTAATTTCAACGGCGGAGCATATCAACATTCATTTCCTGGTCTCAAATATAAAAAACGCTTACATTTTTTCGGAATTTTTAAAACCCTATGTTCAATATTATTCGGAAGAACGGTTTACTTTTGAAAAAGAGAAAAAAGAGAAAACGGAAGAGCGGGAGAAGAAAACCCGTACCAGGGAAGAGCAGGAAGCTACTGCGCATAATTATAATTACCGGGAATGGGTTCGGCCGGATAAAAAGAGCGGCAGTAACAAAGATCCGGGTAATAATGAGATAGTTCGAAGAAGTCAAAACCTCTGGGCTTTTAAGATTTTGGGGCTGTCTAAATCCGCGAACCAAAAAGAAATAAAAAAAGCATATTTTGCTTTAGTGAAAATCTATCACCCGGATAAACATGCTCATAAAAATCCTGAAATTTTCAAAGACGCGGAAGAAAAATTAAAGGTTATCAATGAGGCTTATGAGAGCTTGAAAAAATAAAATAATTTCTAGCTCTTCGCGAATTCAGCGCCAAATAAGACACATTTTTCAATGTTCTCGTCATCCGGATTCCAGAGACATTTTAATCCGTTATTTATCATTTCAAAACCGGAATTTTCCAGTGACTTTGTTATTTTAGCTATTGATTCGCCACTCCAGCCATAACTGCCAAATGCGGCAGCTTTTTTATTTTTAAATTGCAAACCTTCTATTTCTTCCAATATCCCGGCTGTTGCTACTGAAAT
>JAAENB010001288.1 GCA_024224995.1 bacterium
ATTATAACTCCCGCCGCCTACACCGGAAAAATGCCCCTCTGCCCTGTTATAACTCCCGCCGCTGATACAGGAATACCACCCGCTGATGCTATTATAATAGCCCGTTACAATTCCGCCGTAAGAGGAAAAATTATTCAACTGACCAACCACAAGATTATGCGATCCGGTCCGCTCGTTTCCATAAGTACGGTGCTCATTATAGCCGATAAACAGGTTGCCCAGGCCGTTCACCTCTCCGGCTGTTGACCCGGTTCCGTTTACTATTTGAACATTCACCCCGCTAAAGATTATTGTATCCCCGGTTCTGGATACGCCGGAAAAAACCTCGCCCAGGTCTGAGGTTTCTCCGGTACCGGGCTCACTTCCGCTTCCGGGATTTGACGATACTGCCTGTTTTAAACTTTCTATCTCTTTCCGCATAGTTTCCATTTGACTGTAGATATCGGAAAAGCTGAAATTATCCCCTGAATCATTACTGCTGAGGCCCTCTTCACACCCGGAAAATACCAGGACCGATACAATCATAAACCCCGCGAGCTGTTTTAAAATATTTGTTCTCATAGTTTTAATCTCCTTATTTCTTAAACCTTGTATAAAATAAAATATGTGTAATAAAGGCTGCCAGGAGCCCCACTGCACACCCCAAAATAAAGCCGGCAGTTAGACCGCTAATCATTGACTACTCTCAAATACCGGCCCGCGTTCTCCTGCTTCTCCCGGATCTCTTTAAGTGCGACATCAAGGACCTGGTCTTTTTGTTTTACTTTCCCCAGGTTAACAACAACGCCCCCAAGAAAACCCTCCGGAACCTCTTTTAATACTATTGCCTGGTCAAAGGTTATGATCTCATCCGTAAGTGTAAAAACAGGTACTCCCGTCTTTTCGATTCGGAACCTGAGACCTAAATTTATACCTGCTCTCTCAATCTCCATGACCTGTCTTTAAATACTCCTTTTCAAAATCTTCCTTGCTTTTTACCTCAAAAAGCTCATCCCAAAAAGTCCGGCGGAAAATCCGGGCCATATATACTGTTAGATCATAAAAGACCAGGTTAATATTATTAAGACGCGCATCTTTTAAAAACCGGATAAGCCCGCCCACTGCGGTTGAGTCTATAACCTCTAACTCATTACAATTTAAAGCTATGGTACAGGCTCCTTTACCCAATTGAGCCTGTAATAATAAATTCAACTGTCCGCTTGTTTCAAGATTACAGACCCCTTTTATATAGACTATTATCACCCGGCCGTGCTGCTCTGTTTTTAAAGTCAACATCTGCTTGCTCATTTGCGCTCTTTCTCCATGTAGATAGTTGATAAAGAAGTTTTAAACCAGTTCGGCTCCGCTCACTACAGGCGTTAAATATTCTTCCCGGAACTCCTGCCCTGTTTTTGTTCTTAAAAACCCGTAAAGAAATGTTTTTTCAAATACCTCGTGTATATTCCCGCTGATGTTATAAAAAATGAGTTTCTTACTCTTTTGATTCGACACCCGGTTAAAGCTCACGAAAAGCCCAATTGTTGCGGAATTCATAAACTCAAGTTCCCGGCAGTTTATCCCTATCACTGCCGGGTCATGAGTAAGAACCTCATTCCAGGCTTCTTCCAACAAATCACAGCTTTCCGTAGTGCCCCGGCCAATCAGGTGCATTACCGCGTTATCCCCATGCAGTTCCATACGTATCTCAAGAGTCATACGAGCCCCCAAAAACCCGGGGCGTTAAAAATTTTAAACTTACGCTTGAAATATTTCATCTCCCGTTCCATTATGACGTATCCTTTGCAAAAATGTTTTTATTTTCATCGTCTCTATATTCTATATGTCTTTACAAAGGATATCGTTCCCGTTTTTTTTTATTTTCCCATGGAATTTGATGAAAAAATTATTTCTCATTTCTTTTTTATCTTTTTCTTATTTTTTTTAGAAATTCAAAAAAAATTGGGAACGATTGGACTCTTTGAGACATATAGAATATATACGGTATTAATTAATTCAACACAGAGAGTGGTTTATTTATGACAACTACAGATAAGAAACATGATGCCATATTAGATAATAGAAATAATTTTTTTTCCGAAGTATATAGAGATTATTTCCCCCTTATCCGAAATTCTATTGTTACGGATGTGGACTCTTTTGATATTGCGGAAAATTTATCTCATGACGTTTTTTTTACGTTTCTATTAAAGCTTGATAATCCTGATTTTTTTGATGATATGAAAAAAAATCACCGGAAAGTGAGAAAATGGTTATTCGAAACTATGAAATTTACCTTTATTAATTATTACAGAAAAGAAAAAAATATGCCCGATGAAATCTCTCCCCATGATGTTTTTGAGAATATCGCGCTTACGTTCACGAACGGTATGAGGGACACAAGGATCATTCTTGAGGAGGCGGTGAAAACATTAACCGGTGAAAGAGAATTACTTATATTTGACTATGTTGCCGTACAAAATTACAGCTATAAAAAAACCGGTCAAATTCTGGGTTTTTCCAAAAAACAGGTCTCTACCCGCTACAATGTTATTGTTAATAAAATCCTGAATTATCTAAAGGAGAAAAAAGGTATTAATAATTTGGAGGATCTATTATAATGAATAAAAAAAATAATATCAATATAGAAACCATGAAAAAAGTTCTCGAGAAATTCAGGTTTTCCAAACCCGTTCCCGACGAACTTAAAAAAATTTCCTGGAAAGACTCCCGGAAGAAAGAAATTGAAATATTGAAGGAAGCTGGTAAGTACCGGCCCGTATATGGCGCCTTTTTATTCGTATTTTATCTTACGGCGAACTTTGGGTTTAGACTTACTGTTCCCCAGAGCGCTGTTGTTCTTGTTTTTACATCTGTTTTAGCCCTTGGTTCTGTTTCCAGCGGCACCTATGCTGTTGTTCAATATTTCAGTAAGGTTGATCCGGTTATTGAAAAACCAGCGCTTGAAAAAGCGGTAAATACGGCTCCGGTTATTCCGGTCAAACCCAAACCGGTTAAGGCTAATCCCTTTACGCTGAATATCGCCATTAAGGGTATTGGTGTGGAAAATACTATTCCGGCTAAGATTACTGCAAAATTAAAAGGTCACTTCGCCAATAATAATATCAGCATTAATAAAAAGTTTGTTGTTAAAGGTGAGATTGCCTTTTTGGAAGGGGATTATTACGGTAAAATCGCGGTTTTTGACCGTAAAACTGTTAAACAGGTCTTTTTAAAAAGAAAAACCGTAAAAAGTATTGACGATTTATACCTGTTTTTTCTTTCTGAATCCAAGACCTTTGCTCAAAAAATGAAAGAATAAAGAGGACCTGGTGATACTCCGCATCGCTATATTTACATATTTTACGTTTTGCTTTTTTATTATAGTATCCTTTTTTCCCGTGAGCTCTGCCCATGCCCAGGGTAAGAAAAAGAAGGTTTATGTTTATGACGCGACTTCAGGTAGTCTTAAAAAAGACCTGGAAATTGAACGGTTAATTACCAGGGGGATTGTTGAAGAGTATATTCAAAATAATAAAGACCTGGAACTCAATATTGTGGATGATCTCAAACAAATTCTCAAACAATTAAATATTGATAATAAAAATATCAATGAAGCCGGTGCCCTGGAAATCGCGGAGACGTCTCTTAGTTATTTTTTCTTATCCATGTCTCTTAGCAAGGAGAATGGAAAATATATACTCTCGCTTAAACTGCGTGATATTAAAGCGAAAAAGAATATATATTCTCAAACTGTCGATTTTAAATCGGTGAAATATGAAGCAAAAGAGGTTATTGTTGATGCGAGCCGGGATATGTTTGAAGAAAGGAAACTTGACAGTAATTTATTCCTTGCGGTTAATCTTTGCTATTTACACCCGGCTCAAGACCTGGGCGATATTGTTTACCCGGGTCCGGGGATTTCCTTTAAATTCGGGATTGATAATATTTTTATTAACTATTTTTCCCTGGCTGTTGAGTCCGGTTATTTCCGGTTTTCATATATTGAAAACACCAGCGATACTATCAGCTTTATTCCCTTTTTTCTCTGCTCGGGATACCGGTTCCCGGTGCTCCACTGGCTGGGGTTTACTCCTTTTGTTGGCGCCGGCGTCACCTGGATCATTGCTTATCATGGGTCCGGAAAAGGGTTTAATCTTAAAACAAATTCGCAAACCACCAGCCTGGAAGAAGTCTTAAAGGCCGGGCTGGAAATTGATGTTTCTATTTCTCAGTCTGCCAGTATTATTCTGGATACTAATTATACCTTTGTTTTTGAAGAAAAGCGCCTGGATTTTATTAATATTGGTCTGGGTATTAAAATTAAATTATGATTTATTTAAATCTTTGGAGGTAACATGAAAAATCTCGTTATAATTCTCATCCCTTTCATAATCGCGTTGTGCGGCTGTAAACTTAATGATAATGCCGTTAGTAAAGCCGTGAGCCGGGATATTACTCCGCCTGTGGTGAGTATTGATTATCCCGCCAATGGTAAAACTTTTGGTTCCGGTAAAATTTTAATTCAAGGCAGCGCCGCCGATGACCTGGAAGTGACTAAGGTTGAAACGTCTATTAATAACGGATCTTTTTCGGAAGCCAGCAAAGGTTTCTCATCGGGTTCCGAGACCCTGGAATGGATCTCCTATGTTGACACCAGTTCATTATCTAACGGGTCGCATACCATTACCGCCAAAGCTACGGATCTTTGGGATAATACCACTACTGCCAGCATCTATATTATTGTGGACAACGGTACTCCCCTGGCTGTTATTTCGGGCGCTCCGCCTGTTATTAGCGATAAGACCGATTTGAATGTTTCCGTTTCAGGGGCCGGGATTGTTGCTTATAAGTATAATCTTGATGATGGCGGGTGGTCGGATGAGATTTCTGCGGAGGTTCCGATTACGGCGTCAGGGCTTGGTGCCGGGGAGCATGGTCTTTTGATTATTGGGAAGAAGATTGTGGATTCGAAAGAGGTGTGGCAGGATGCTACTACGGAGGCTACGGAGTTTTTTTGGTCTGTGAATACGAAGGTGAAGTTTATCCTTTCTGATGGGGCTAATGGAGATTTGTTTGGGAAAAGGGTAGCAATATCCTCCGACGGAAAAACTATAGTTACCGGAACTGAACATATGGAGGGATGGTCCGGTAATGTATTTGTGTACAGCTGGACGGGTAATAGCTGGAATGAGACAAAACTCAAAGCCTCAGATAGTGCTGACTTTCTTAATTTTGGATCCAGTGTAGCAATATCCTCAGACGGCAATACTATTGCGGTGGGGGCTTTTGACGCCAAAGACTTTGGAGGATGTTCCGGGAGTGTCTACATATTCAGTCGGTTGGGTAGCAGCTGGAATCAAACACAAAAACTTACAGCTTCAGATGCTGCTGCTGAAGATTATTTTGGATTTAGTGTGGCAATATCCTCAGACGGCAATTCTATTGTTGTGGGGGCTCGTTTTAACGATGATAAAGGGGAAAATTCCGGATCTGCATATGTTTATAATTGGACAGGTAGTCGATGGAATGAAACTCAAAAACTTACAGCATCAGATGGTGCTGCCGACGATTGTTTTGGTATCGATGTGGCAGTATCCTCCAGCGGCAGTACTATTGTTGTTGGGGCTTATAAAAACAAAGATAATGGAGCAAATTCCGGGAGTGTCTACATATTCAGTCGGTCGGGTAGCAGCTGGAATCAAACTCAAAAACTTCTTGCTTCAGATGGTGCCGTCGGTGATAGATTTGGATATAGAGTAGTAATATCCTCAGACGGAAGTACTATTGCTGTGGGGGCTTATTATGACAATGATAATGGGGAAGGCTCCGGATCGGCATATGTTTATAATTGGACAGGTAGCAGCTGGAATGAAACAAAAATTATAGCCTCTGATGGTGCTGCCGGAGATTTGTTTGGAGATAGTTTGGCAATATCCCCGGAAGGCAGTACTATTGTTGTCGGGGCTCGTTATGACGATGATAAAGGGGAACGTTCCGGATCTGTTTATATTTATAATTGGGTAGGCAGCAGCTGGGATGAAACAAAAATTATTGCTTCAGATGGTACCACCGAAAATTCTTTTGGATGGGGTGTAGCAGTATCCTCTGGTGGTAATAGTGTAATTGTAGGGGCTCCCGGAGTTAATCGTTGCGGGGCGCTATACCTTTTTTACCAATGAAACAACAAAGACGGGGGACAGCTCTAAAAAAAGCTCCCCCGTCTGCCCTTCCCCCTCTCAAGAAACTCTTTTTAAATAGGACTGGTTTCCGGGGGATGTTGTACCGGGGTTTGTACCTTGAAAGCGACGTG
>JAAENB010001289.1 GCA_024224995.1 bacterium
TCACCATATTCAACATTTTTCCCCTCCTCATTTATTATTAAAGTACTATGAGTGAATACTCACTCAAATTCAAAAATAATGTCAATACAAAATTGCTTTTTTTGGTGTAGTGACCTCAGAGCTCTTTTAAAGAGCTCTGAGGTCACTACACCAAAAAAAGCAATTTTGTATTGACATTATTTTTGAATTTGAGTGAGTATTCACTCATAGTAATTTAATAATAAATGAGGAGGGGAAAAATGTTGAATATGGTGAATTTTTTTCGGGTATTGGCAGTATTATTGGTATTCTCGGTAGTGGCCTGTGACAACACGTCATGGGAAAAGGTCTATGGGGGTGATAATTTTGATACGGCGAAATCGGTAATTGAGACTGCTGACGGCGGGTTTCTTGCTGCAGGTAATGTTCAAACAAGAAGCGGGTATTCGGATTATACTATCCGGATAATGAAGCTCAATGCTTCCGGTGAGCAGCAGTGGGAAAAGGAATACGGCGGTAATGCCGCAATTGCTTCCCTTGTGAAAGCTGCCGGAGGCGGGTATATTCTTGCCGGCTCCAAAAAGGAGAGCAGCACGAACAGCGTGCTGGTGTTAAAAATAAATGATTCCGGGGACGAAGAATGGTCAAAAACATTTATGCCCGGAGACGAGTATAATTTTGCCAATGCCATTGCTGCCGCTTCCCATGGGGGATCTATTCTAACCGGGAGTACCGGTCTTTATCCCGATTGTTCCAACTGGATCATTAAACTCGATTCCCTGGGGAATGAAGAATGGTCTCAACTATATGACGCAGACCTGTTCCGGGAGGCCGCTGATATTACTGAAGCTCATGACGGCGGATATATTCTTGCCGGGTATATTTTCAGCAGCAGCTCTCAATCAAATGCCCTCATTGTAAAAATTGATTCCTCCGGCAGCATTGAATGGTCCCGGACCTGTGGAGATGGCTATTCCAGCTTACGCTCTGTTGAAAAGAGCTCTAACGGCGGTTATATTGCCGGTGGAAAAATTAGCGAAGAGAGTAATTCTCTGAGCAATGCTCTTGTTGTAAAGCTTGGCGTTTCAGGTGAGGTTGAATGGCTGCAAAGCTATGGCGACAGTTCCGAAAATAGTATCTATTCAATTACCGACGCCCATGACGGCGGCTATATCTTTGCCGGTAATACCGGTGATTTTAATACCCAATTTACCTCAGATGACGGCTGGGTTGTAAAACTCGACTCACAGGGAAATTCCCAATGGGAGAAAAGACGCGGTACTCAAAGCCGTGACGACGACCTCCTTCGGGCTATTATCAAAACGTCAGATGGCGGCTATGCTGCTGCCGGTGCTACCAGCTCTTCCGGTGCCGGTTACTACGATTTCTGGATCCTGAAATTCGACAGGGATGGGAATTAGGGGAAACCCTTTTTTGTTTGACTCTCCTGGTAGAATGGGGCATAGTTGCCGAGGATTCTTTCTGAAAGCGACGTTACGTAACGTCGCTTTCAAGGGGCGTACATGAAAACTGCCAAAACAACACTAATAGACACAGTCCTTTTCGATTTCGACGGAACCCTTACCATGCCCGGAGCTATCGACTTTGAAGGGATCAAAAAGGCAGTGGAGTGCCCGTCCAATCTTGCCCTGCTTGAGTATATCGAAACCCTGGACCCCAATGGGCAGCTGGAAGTTGAACAAATCGTAACAGGTTTCGAACTGGAGGCTGCCGGCCGTACACAACAGAACCCGGACCTTGAAAGAGTATTATCAGACTTACGGTCTAAAGGACTCAAGATTGGAATTCTTACCCGGAATTCAATGGTTTCTGTTAACAGGTCTTTTGAAAATTTTACCGGCATTAAGAAAAATGATTTTGATATCATTATATCACGGGACGACCCTGTAGAGCCGAAACCAAGCGCTGAAGGGATTATTCTTGCGGCGAAAAAACTGAATACAACACCGGACCGGATCATTATGGTGGGGGATTATCTTTTCGATATTGAGGCCGGTGAAAATGCCGGATCAATAACCGTATTCCTGGATCACGGTTCTGTTAAAAAACTCCCTGAGCCTGATTTTGTTATTACGGAATTGACCGGGGTGATAGATGTCGTCCGGAAATATATTCCCCTGCGCTCCGGCAAAATTCCCAATGATCTTCTCGATGAAATGCTCTCCGGGCTTTTTGCGGAAAATCCCTTAGATCCTTCCATACTCATCCCGCCGGGTATTGGGGAGGATGTTACCGCCGTTGATATAAACAACGCGGAAGTGCTGGTTCTGAAATCGGATCCTATTACCTTTGCCACGGATGCCATTGGCCGGTACGCGGTGCTGGTTAACGCGAACGATATTGCCACTTCCGGTGC
Organism: bacterium; assembly: GCA_024224995.1. The sequence continues at coordinate 2,357 of JAAENB010001289.1, forward strand.
CGCTCCCCGGTGGTTTCTCACGACACTCCTTTTTCCGCCGGGAACAAGTGCTGCCGGGGTTTATCTTGTTATGAATGAACTGGCTGCCGTGTGCCGGGAATGGAATATTACGCTCAGCGGGGGACACACGGAAATTACCGATGCAGTTACCCGCCCGGTTATTACCGGGATGCTGGCAGGAACCATTGCCCGGAAAGACCTGGTTAACAAACGGAATATGCGAACAGGGGATTGTATCCTCATGACTAAAAGCGCTGGTGTGGAAGGGACTTCTATTGTGGCGCGTGAGTTTGGGAACAGGCTGCTCAAATCGGGTATGCCGGAACAGGAGATAGAACAGGGCAGGGCATATCTTGCGAATATTAGTATTTTAAAAGAAGCACAAATTGCCGGAGCCTGTAAAGGGGTAACGGCTATGCATGATGTCACTGAAGGTGGAGTCGCAACAGCAATTGAAGAGCTGGGTATAGCCGGGAATCATTCCCTGCGAATAGATCCGGCTGCTATTCCTGTATCGACCCTAACAGGGAAGATGTGCCGTCTTCTCGGCATCTCTCCCCTGGGCCTTATTGGTTCGGGCTCTTTGCTCATCTGCTGCGAACAGGAATCCTCCGAAGGTCTAATTTCTGAAATACGGGCCGCGGGAATCGAGGTTTCCCGTATTGGAGAGGTTTTAGACGCGGGAAAAGGGCTTGAAGCCGTCCAAAACGGTGAGCCCGTTTCCTGGCCAAAATTTGAAGTTGATGAGATCGCGCGGCTTTTTGGGTGAAGGGCGGTTTCAGAGACGTTGCACTGCAACGTCTCTCAGAACCAAACCCCTCGCAGGGGTCGCGCACCTTGCCCGGAAGCATCTTCGCAAAATAGACCCCGGTATCACCACAGTTTCTTCCGTATTTTTCCCGGCCCTGCCGGGTCAGCTGCTCTCAAGAAACTTAATTTTGCTTGCGCGCGGGCCAGGAAGTACTATGGGCTCTTTGGATTGCTCCGGAACTCGCTCCGCTCAAACAGTCCTCACAACCCAAAGAGCCCATAGTACTTCCTGGCCGGATGCAGCTCGCA
>JAAENB010001290.1 GCA_024224995.1 bacterium
ACCGGACCGGGTTTTCGTAGAAAGAGTCGGTTCCTCTGACACCGGACCGGGGTTTCGCAGAAAGAGTCAGTTCCTCTGACACCGGACCGGGTTTTCGTAGAAAGAGTCAGTTCCTCTGACACCGGACCGGGGTTTCATAGAAAGAGTCAGTTCCTCTGACACCGGACCGGGTTTCGTAGAAAGAGTCAGTTCCTCTGACACCGGACCGGGACCGGGTTTCCAAAGTAGAAAAAATGGGGGAAAAAAATGGGGTGTTTTCTCACAGAATTGACACCCCAGGCCGCACCCCTCGCAGGGGCCGGGTTATTGGTGATCGGGTGAAGAGGGGAACTGCCGCTTTAGCTCTAAATTTTATTGCTTGAGCTCCTTCCAAAAAAATGCTATACTTAAAAAGAACTTTTTCTGAAAGCGACGTTACGTAACGTCGCTTTCAAGGGGTGCGACCCCTGCGAGGGGTGCGAACCCTGCGAGGGGTGCGAACCTCGAACTTTCTTTTTTTAAAGGAGCTTTTTATGGTAGAAAATGTCATTATAATGGGAGCGGCGGGAAGGGATTTTCATAATTTTAATGTTTATTTTAAAAACAATCCCCGGTACAAGGTTATGGCCTTTACGCACGCGCAAATAACCGATATTAGTGAACGCTATTACCCGGTAGAGCTGGCAGGGAAGCTCTATTCCGATAATATTCCTATTTTCCCGGAAGCGGAGCTGGCAGGGCTTATTGAAAAATATTCCATAGACCTGGTTGCTTTTTCATACAGTGATATTTCCCACCAGGATGTAATGCAAAAAGCATCAATCGCAATGGCAAAAGGGGCTGATTTTATTCTTCTGGGCGCTACCTTTACCATGATTAAATCAAAAAAACCGGTAATTTCTATTTGCGCGGTGCGAACAGGATGCGGGAAATCCCAGACAACCAGGAAGGTCTGTTCTATTTTGCAGAGTATCAACAAAAAGGCGGCAGTGGTTCGGCATCCAATGCCCTATGGCGATTTGCGAGCCCAGGTTGTTCAGCGCTTTTCTTCGTATGATGACTTTAAAGAACACAACTGTACTATTGAAGAACGGGAAGAATACGAGCCCCTGGTAGACCAGGGCACGGTAGTATACGCTGGAGTAGACTATCAGCAGATACTGGACCAGGCCGAACAGGAATCGGATGTGGTGATCTGGGACGGCGGCAACAATGATACTCCTTTTTACACACCCACCATCCAGATAGTTGTATTTGACCCTCACCGGGCAGGACACGAGCTTCTCTATTATCCCGGGCATACCAATATGCTTATGGCCCATATCGCGATTATCAACAAGGTTGATACAGCCTCACCCGAACAGGTAGCCGCCGTTAGAAAAAATATTGAACTCTATAATCCCGGCGCTCAAATCATAGAAGCGGAATCGACCATACTGGTAGATAAGCCCGATGATATTCGCGGCAAGCGGGTTCTCATTGTTGAAGACGGCCCTACCCTTACTCACGGAGAGATGTCTTTTGGCGCGGGAACTATTGCTGCGGAGCGCTTTGGTGCCGGAGAAATTATTGACCCCCGGCCTTTTGCCGTTGGCTCTATTAGCGAGGTATATAAGCGGTTTCCGCATATTACACAGGTTATCCCGGCCATGGGCTATAATCCGGAACAGGTAAAAGACCTTGAAACGAGCATCAACAACAGTGATTGCGACCTTGTTCTGTTTGGCACTCCTATTGACCTGACGAGTCTTCTATCAATTAACAAGCCCACAATGCGGGTACGGTATGAATACGGAGATCATGGAGCGCCGCTATTAGAGGATATTATTAAGGGGAAACTGTGACCCAAAAAAACAAAAAAAAGACCCTGCTTATGGCGCTTGGGGGGAATGCCCTTATTCAAAAAGGGCAGCAGGGAACCGCGGAAGAACAATTCGAGAATCTTGTAGTACCGGCGAGACAGATCGCGCGCCTGTGCCGGGATTACCGGGTTATTATTACTCACGGAAACGGACCCCAGGTAGGCAGTCTTCTTTTACAGGAGGAGAGCTGCCACCAGGTA
>JAAENB010001291.1 GCA_024224995.1 bacterium
AGCGCTTCCCTTAACAATAACATCAGCGCCCGATTTATATTCCATCCCTTTGCTTACTTTTATCGCGCAGTTTTCTCCCGTGCTAATACTCAGCCCTTTGCTCATGGTCACCGTACCGGTGTCGGCGCCTTCAACCGTAAACTTCCTGCATGAGATATCAATATCACCAAGTTCATTCACAATGGAAAGGCCGGTTTCCTTGTCCAGGACAACGCGCATTTGGTGATCTTTCATGGAAACAATAAGACGCTCGGCTCCCTCAGTATCATCCATAACAATAACCGAGCCGAATTCACTGGTAAGGACCTTAATATTGTTTTCGGTATTGTCTTCAATGGGGGGCATGCAGTTTGGCCCGTAAACAGACCCCATAACAATGGGCATGGACATATCGTTTTCCAGGAAGGTGCAAATAACTTTTTGCCCGGGATCGGGCAAAGCCCAGAATCCCTTTCCCGGTCCGGCAAACTGTTTAAGAACGGGAATCCAGTCCGAGATCATATTTTCCCCGTACAGGGGAAAATAGACCTTCACCCGCCCCTGGGCTTCGGGATCTTTATTGTCGCATACCACGGCAAATTCGAAAGACCGGGTATTGTGGGGATCACGAAAATATACCTGGTCCGAGGGGATACGCGGGTTGTAATATTTTTCGTGAATACGGCTTATTTCTTTGTAGTCAAGGTGCATGGTGTTTTTCCTTATTTGATATACCTGTACGGGCTCGCTTAATTCAATTTAATCGTCCCTCCCTGGAGGGTGATGTTTCCGCTTGCTTCGGATTTTATATCGCCGCCCGTGGTGTTGAGGCTCATGGTTTTGGATTCGATTTTGAGTCCTTTGGTGAATTGGATGTCGCCTTCTTCCGCGACGATGCCCAGTTTGCCTGCGGCCGATACATAAAGGTCTTTATCGGTAATAAAATTCATTTTTTCTTCTTTCGCGAGAAACTCGATCCTCGTGGCGCTGCCTGAGGCAATGAGCTGGATCTTTTCTTCGCCTTCTTTATCGTCAAGAATAACCTGGTGCCCGCTCCTGCTTTGAATAAACCGTAAATTATTCTCGCCATCCTTGTTGCAGTCGGAAGCGGCATTTTCCGCGGTTTCCGGGGGGAGCTGGGTAGACGTCCAGATGGTGCCCAGCACAACACAATGGTCGGAATCACCCATGAATCCCACAATAACCAGGTCGTCAACTTCGGGAATAAAAAAGGCCCCTTTGTAAATGCTCATGACCGGTATCCAGTCCGTAAGGATCTCATCCCCAAGAATTTTGATCTCCACTCGAATCCGCCCTTTATTGTCGGGATCAACATTCTCCAAAACCTTTCCCACAATTGAGCCGTATTTATTATAATTTTCCATGTAATTTTTCCCCTCTAAAAAAACTCTATTCGCCTACGGCGTTCCGTGAAAGGTTAAACTTAGTAGAATATCCGCGGCCGGAAATAAGGTGGTGTTTCGCGCCTTTAACAAAATATTTTCCGGAAAAGCGTTTTCCCACTTCTTTAATCTCAAGATACTTGCCGGCCCGGATGCCCGGATGTCCTTCGCACTGGCCTTCAGCATTAATATAATTCATTGAATTACGGGTAATAAGATCCAGGGCAGCCTGTTCGGCGCTGTTGATGTCTTTGATCCTTTTGTCCACAAAGACCATTTTCGCGTCCCCGAAGTTTTCCCGCACTTTAGCGCCGCCAAGGCAGTTGCCGCCAATAACATCAACAACATCATCAACGGTTTTTGAAAAAACAACAGTTTCATCCGTAGTGCTGTTCCAGCCCCGGACTTCAACTTCCGAAATAAGACCGTCCGATTCAAGACGCGGATGAAAATCCTTCAGGGTTTTCCCCCATTCCAGAATGGCATCATCGGCCTGGTTCTCTTCACGCTTTTTAAAAAACAGGGTACCGTCCTTTGTATAAACCGAGCAATCGAATTTATTCGCCAGCATCATAATATAATCGTAATCGGTCTGGTCCCGTTGTACGGTAAAGAGGTGCTGCGAACCAACCGGGTCAACATCAGTCCCGAGGCCGACACTACCGGCTATCTCACTAATAATATCGGAATCGGTCATCTCTTCAAATGAACGGGTCTTTCTTCCCCGCTTAAGCCGGTGCATCTGTGTACACCCTTTTATCACCAGGGTATTGCCGGTATACCCGGTAAAACCGGGATAGAGCGCGGTAATTTCTCCGTTCATTAATTCCTCAACACTGTCTTTGTATCCAAGAGAAATGGATACAACCGAGCCCTCTGAAAAATCCGGATGATCGATCCACTGCATGTTCACATCCGACATACGGATGGTAAACGTGGAAGGAGCGTCAATACGCTCATTCACCACAACTTCCATAACATCAACTTCCTGTTGTATGGAAAATCGGTTATTATTTGCCTGGATCAAAAATGCCGGGGCATACGTTTCATTTAAAACAACATTCATCGCTCTCTCCTTTTTCCTTTCTCCTGTCTATTAAGTCTGTTATTCCCGCTCAAAAGGGCAATTTTTTTGAATAAATTCCAAATTTTTTATTTTAACAGGAATGGCCCGTTTATGTGAATATTAACTCACATAAATAGCGGGAAATCCTTAAATCAACGTGAGTAAAAACTCACAAAACTGACACTTTAGCCACTTTTTATGCAGTTTTCGGGCAAATAATAAAAAAATTGGTGACATTTTTTTCATAAACTTGTGAAATGAATACATGCAAAACAAAAGGAGTTACAATTTATGACACATGATGAGATCTTTCAACTGATCAAGAATAATGTACTGGAGATCCTGCCGGAAATTCCATCGGAAGAAATCCTGATCGATATAAGTCTTAAAGACCTGGGAGCCAACTCAATTGACCGGGTAGAGATTATTACCATGACCATGGAAGACCTGGGCATTAAAATTCCCATGGTTGATTTTGGAAATATCAAAAACATCCGGGGCCTGGCAGATTTCTTTTTTGAAAAACAGAGTTCCACCCCCTCTGCCACAACTGTTTAAAGGCATATGAATCACAAAACAGTTGTAAGCGGTATTGGAATTGTCAGTTCTATTGGATCGGGTTGTACCGGGTTTGAGGCGTCTTTACGAAAAGGCACAAGCGGGATTGGGATGCTGCCCCCTTTTTCCAATCCTGAATTGCCCGTATCTATTGGTGCCCCAATCCGTGATTTTTCTTTTGATGAAGAAATGCAGGCCCATTCTTCTCTTCCCGAAGAGCTCACCCGCAAGGCAAAGCAGGCTGCCCGGCGTTCTCCCTTTCCTTTGCAGGTTTCGGTTCTCTCGGCGCTGGAGGCATGGGACATGGCCGGTCTTTCTCATGGGAATAGGGGTGGAATTGCTCCGGAACGCCTGGGAATTATAATTGCCGGTCATAATGTTAACCGTAATTACCAGTACGAACTGAACGCGAAATTCCGGGAAACACCTGAATACCTGAGTCCGCGGTACGCGCTTCATTTTATGGATACCGATCATGTGGGAACAATCAGTGAGATATTCGGCATTATGGGGGAAGGCTTTACTGTTGGGACTGCCTCTGCCAGCGGCAACGCGGGAATTATTAAAGGAAAGCAATTAATTGAACTGGGCCTGGTTGACGCGTGTATGGTTGTTGGAGTTCCCGCGGATCTCTCGCCCATGGAATTCCAGGCTTTTTACAGTCTTGGTGCCATGGGTGGAAAGGAGTTCAGGGAAAACCCGGAAAAAGCCTGCCGTCCTTTTGACCGGGATCATGAAGGTTTTATATACGGACAGGGAGGCGGCTGCCTGGTCCTGGAATCGCTTGAGTCGGCAAAAAAGCGGGGTGCTCAAATTCTCGCGGGAATCCCCGGCGCTTCTCTTTGCCTTGACGCCAACAGGAATTCCGATCCCAATGAAGAGGGTGAAATACGCGTTATGCGAGGAGCCCTGGAGCAGGCGGAAATAAATCCCTCTGCTGTTGATTACATAAACACCCACGGCAGTTCTTCTCCCCTGGGTGACAAAACCGAGATACAGGCGCTCCGGCAGATTTTTAACAATGACATTGGATCGATCCGCGTCAATGCCACGAAAGGATTAACAGGCCATTGCCTTTATTCCGCCGGCGTTGTTGAAGCGGTCGCTTCTATTATACAAATGAACAGGGGATTTCTGCACCCCAATCGCAACCTGGAAAACCCCATTGACAGCGACATTAATTTTTGCGATGCAGAACCGGCCGACGCCAAAATTAATATCGCCCTGAGTAATTCTTTCGGGTTTGGCGGGATTAATACGTGTATTGTATTAGAGAAGGGATACGTATAACCGAAGCAGGAAAAAATACGGAAGAAACTGTGTTGAACCGGGGTCAATTTTGCGGAGATACTCCGGGCAAAGGTTTGGTTCTGAGAGACGTTGCAGTGCAACGCCTTTACTGGCTGGTTTCAGGCCAGGGCTATGGAGACTCCGAGGAGGGATGCGACCCCTGCGAGGGATGCGTTTTGCAAAGATGCTTCGGGAAAAAGCCCGTAGAGGCGTTGCACTGCAACGTCTCTGAAACCAACCCCCTGCGAGGGGTGCGGCTCCGGGAACAGGCCCACGCACAAACACAATTTAGTTTCTTAAGAGAGAAGGAGATAAAACATGAACATTGGAATAGAAGCGATGAATTTTTACGGAGGCCCGGCATACCTGGATGTGAAAACCTTATTTACCGCCCGGGGCCTGGACCTGGACCGGTTCGATAATCTTATGATGGAAAAAAAATCAGTGGGGCTTCCCTGTGAAGATCCCGTAACCTACGCGGTAAACGCGGCCAAACCAATTCTGGACAAGCTTACGGAAGAAGAGAAAAACAGTATTGAACTGCTTATAACCTCAAGTGAATCCGGCCTCGACTTTGGTAAATCATTAAGCACCTATATACATGATTACCTGGGACTCAGCCGGAATTGCCGGCTCTTTGAAACCAAACAGGCATGTTACGCGGGAACAGCGTCACTCCATATGGCAGTCAATTTCGTAGCAGCCAATGTTTCGCCGGGAGCAAAGGCCCTGGTTATTGCAACGGATATAGCGCGCGCCGCAGCGAAAGAGACCTACGCTGAGCCGTCCCAGGCAGTAGGAGCAGCAGCCCTGCTGGTAAGCAATAACCCAAAAGTAATGGAAATAGACCTGGGTGCAGCAGGATACTACAGTTACGAAGTAATGGACACCTACCGTCCCCTGCCGGACATTGAAACCGGCGATCCCGACCTGTCACTCATGTCCTATCTTGACTGCCTGGAAAACAGTTACAAAGCCTACGCGGAAAAAGTGGAAGGAGCTCACTTTCAGGATACATTCGATTACCTGGCGTTTCATACTCCCTTTGCGGGAATGGTAAAAGGAGCTCACCGGAAAATGATGCGGCAGCAGTTACGGGCAAAAGCCGATCATATAAACAACGATTTCGAAAATCGAGTTGGCCCGTCCCTGCCCTATTGCGTTAGCGTGGGCAATGTTTATTCAGCCACCCTGTACCTTGCACTGTGCAGTCTCATTGACAACGCGGAGTTCAATAATAATCAACGGGTAGGCCTCTTCTCATATGGATCGGGATGTTCCTCCGAGTTTTACAGCGGCATAATTGGTCCGCAATCAAAAACGGAGCTCCGGGAAATGAAAATAAAAGAAAATCTCGACAATCGTTACGAGCTCACTATGGAAGAATACGATTCAATAATCGATCTTAACATGGAATGGATATTCGGAATACAGGACAAGGAAGTTAACACGTCTGAATTTTCAAAGGTCTATGATCATTACTTTAAGGGTAAGGACCTGCTTGTATTAAAACAGGTAGACAACTTCCACCGGGAGTACGCATGGAGTTAAGTATTTACAGTTCCATAGAAACGGAAATCTCAAGAGGAATACATACCATACGGTTTAACAGGTCGGCGGAACGAAATAGTATTAACGAAACCTTTTTAAGAGAGATCAATTCCGCTATTGATGCTGCTGAGGATGACGCAGCGTGCAGCCTGGTAGTATTGGAAGGGACCGATGGAATATTTTGTACGGGCATGGATTTTAACGAACTTGCCCGGGATCCTGAATCCTTAGAGTCTTCGTATTATATGCATACGATCAAGCGCTTTAGTTTATCTCCCAGAATAATCGTCTCAAAAATTGACGGCACCGTAATGGCAGGCGGAGTGGGACTGGCTGCTGCAAGCGACCTGGTCTACGCCACTCCCCGTTCTCAGTTCAGTCTTTCCGAAGCGCTCTGGGGGCTTTTACCGGCCTGTGTTATTCCCTATCTTATTCGACGGGTTGGTTTCCAGAAAGCCTATGCCATGACACTCACCACAATGCCGGTGTCGGCGCAAAAAGCCGGAGAGATGAACCTGGTTGATGAAATCTGCGAAGACCCGGACAGCGCCATTAAGCGGCTCTGGCTCCGGGTTAACAAGGTCAATGAAGGGACCGTAAAAAACATGAAAGATTATTTTAGAAAGATGTGGCTTATTACCGAACAGATGGAAAAAACCGCGATAGACGAAATTTCCCGTCTTATTGCCGACCCCGTTGTACGGGATAATATTGAGAACTATGTCCGCAATGGGGAATTCCCCTGGGAAAGGGAGAAAAAAGAGAGGGAAAAAGAATGAGTAGTGTGATAAATTTTTACCGGGAGAATTCTGTTGCAATAGTTTCAATAGAAGAACGGGAATTTAAGAATACTTTTTCAAAGCGGCTCATTAGCGGCCTTATGGAAACCGTTGAGGACATTAACAATGATCCTTCTATTAAAGTAGTTGTTATTCACGGGTATGATAATTATTTTTGCTGCGGCGGAACCAAAGAAGAGCTCATAGATATTCTGGAAGGGAATCTCAAGTTCTCGGACCTGAATTTTTACGACCTGCTCCTGAAGTGCAAGGTCCCGGTTATCGCAGCCATGCAGGGCCATGCTCTTGGCGGCGGCCTTGTATTCGGCAGTTATGCCGATATAATTGTAATGGGAAAAGAGTGTATTTATAATACAAATTTTATGAAGTACGGGTTTACTCCGGGCATGGGAGCGACGTATATTATACAAAAAAAATTCGGCGAGATCCTGGGAACGGAAATGCTCTACAGCGCCAAAAACTATTATGGCGGTGAACTTCAGGAGCGTGGGGTTTCCGCGAAAGTGGTTCCCAAAAAAGATGTTATATCTACAGCAATGGCCCTTGCCCGGGAACTGGAGGAAAAACCGCTCCTCTCGCTCAAGACCCTTAAAGAACAGTTAACGGCCCGAATAAAATCGGAGCTGCCGGAAATCATTGAACAGGAACTACAAATGCACAACATAACCTTTGCCCAACCCGAGGTACGCACCCGCATTGAAAGCCTGTTTGGGAATTAATACGCGCCATAAAAACAACCCATTACCGGCAACAACATCTCATAACAGCAGCAGCATGTCCGGGGAGAGGCAATATCTTTCCGGAATAGGAGCCATGGACGGCGACGCCCCGGTGCAATACACGATGTATTATCACCGGGGTGGAGGAAAGATATTGCCTCTCCACATGCGCACCAGCTAAATATTACAGCGCTCTCAAACAAACCAGGTATTTATCGTCTACAGGTAATCAAATCATACAGCCGCAGCAGCGAATTAACGTACCCGAACTCATTGTCGTACCAGAAGTTAAGATCAACCATCGTATAGAAGGTATCATCCCGCTTTGCTGTCCGGTGATGGGTAAACGGTGAATCATAAATAGAAGAATAACGGCTTCCCACGATATCGGCGCTTACCAGTTGTTTATCGGAGTAGTTTAATATCGAGGGATTCTTTTCCGAGTATTCCCGGAAAATGGCGTGAATATACTCATTGTCATATTCGCCAAGTAAAGAAATATCCATAATAACAATGGAACCCGTATTCGTGGGTACCCGTATTGATGACGCCTGGGAACCGATCCCCAGCTCCCGTATTTCCGGGATCACTTCGAGAACGGCGTTCGCGGCTCCCGTTGATGTTGGGATCATGGTATTGATGGTGCTTCTTGTTTTCCTGGTATCCTTTGCCCCGCCTTTTGGCAGGTTGTCCAGAACACTCTGAGAATTTGTCGCGGCATGGACCGTTGTGAGAGAATATGAAATAAACCGGTCGCCAAAGTGGTCAACCAGGGTCTTTATTGGAGGCGCACAACAGTTTGTAGTACATGAGGCGTTCGATATAATTCGATGCCTTGTCCGGTCGTACTGATCAAAATTAACGCCGCCAACCAGGGTTACGGCGTCTTCGGGAATAAGAGAACCTTCTTTTTTAACTTTAAACGGAGCGCTTAAAACCACTTTTTTGCAATTATTCAAATGTCCGCGAAGCGCGTCATCTTCATTTACGGAAGGATCGGTTCTTGCGCCGGTTGTTTCAAATACCAGTTCAACCCCATACTGCGACCAGGGAATTGCTCCGGGAACCCGGAACCGGGAATCTTTAAGCCATACCAGGCGTACCCCGTTCAGGTAAACATGCTTGTCCCGGATCTCTATGGCCTTTTCCATTTGAAACCCGTACAGGAATTTGGCATACGGGCCATAGGTAGAATCATATGATAAATAATCGGCCAGGTCTTCCAGGGATTTCCCAACATCCCTGCCCGTAGAAATCACGATCTCTTCCTGAATCTTCATGGCAGAAAGCAGCCATACCAGCAGCTTCCCAATCCTGCCAATCCCATTTACCCCCACCGGAGATGTGTATGATATATCACCCATTTTGTTGTTCTCCTCTCAAGAAACTAAATAGTGTTTGTGCGCGGGTCTGGAAGCATCGGCTCTTTGGATTGCTGCGGAACTCGCGTTGCTCAAACAGTCCTCACAACCCAAAGAGCCGATACTTCCAGACCAGATACAGCTCGCAATACTATTTTGTTTCTAACGTATTTTTTCCCTGTTCGTCAGGGTCCGCTGCTCTCTTAAGAAACTAAGATTAGTTGGCGGTTGGCAGAGTTCCGGCAACCAGTCTCCTTTCATTCCCAATCCTCTTTCTAACAAGTTTCTGACGTATTCTTTCCCCGCTACACGGGGTCGGTCGTGTCTTAATATACCGAAAAACGTAATTCGGAATGTAACTTATGCCTGCCGGGAGTGATGCCTCGGCAGGTTGTGAGGCTGTCTGAGCGAAGCGAGTTCCGAACGTTCTGCCGAGGTATTACTCCCGGCAGGCATAAGTTACATTCCGGGTTGATATACTTTATATATAACGCACTATTTAGTTTCTGATCTATTATTCCCTGCGAGGGGTCTCACCCCTCGCAGGGGTCGCACCCCTCGCAGGGGTCTAAAAGCGTTTCTTTCGTGTTTCGTGTTCGCCGATATAGACATTGCCCGTAGCGCCGTCTATGGCGATAAAATCTCCTTCCTGGATTACGATCTCAC
>JAAENB010001292.1 GCA_024224995.1 bacterium
ATACTCCCGAACACACAGATTATTCCTCGGGAGAATACGGTAACTATATAGAGTATTTTTCGAGGACAGAGAGCACTGGCGGAGATGAAACCAGGCCAAAGAATGTTTATGTGAATTATATTATTAAGTACTGAAAAGTGTAACTTTTTTGAGTCTGCCGGAGTAATAAACTCCGGCAGGCACTTCATCATACTGAACTCCCGGGTATCATTTAAAAACCACTAACAGGCTCAATATTACAAGCTCCACCTCTCAAATATAAAACTATCTCCCGGTCAATTTAAACTTGTGAAATTTTTCTCACATGCTGCTCTGAGCTTGTGAAATTTTTCTCATATTATTAAACTGAGATATTATCACTACAGAGTTGTTAATAAATGTAAACTTTGTAAACTTTTTATATGGTTTCTCACCCTTCATCTATACAAACCCACTCAGGCGGTTAGTACTTTTTTTTCTATACCTCCCGAAAAGCCTTGACAACCAACATTGCCCTGCTCTAATGAGACATAATAAATCAAACCATCCTACACGCATAAAAAGGATCTGTACCATGAACAAATGGTTAACCGTCTCCCTTTTCTATTCGATGTTCCAAAAGATAAATCAAATCAGGCAAAGAACTTTTCGTTATTTGTTTTGACGCTTATATATAGAATCTGTAACGAATCGAAAAAGCAATCCGTCCATAATATTAAGATTTGAGTCATATTTTATCCCGGCTGTTTCAAATTTTCAGTTTTATCCTGAAAATTTTATTTATAAGAAACAAAAAAATTATAAAGAGGGGTATGTTTATGAAAAAAGTTTTATGTTTAAGTTTATTGGTGGTTCTGGTGCTGGCGTTTGCCGGGTGTGAGGCTGGTTTAATAAGTGATGACGGTAATGGTTCCGGGGATGGTTCGGGAGATAGCGGGTTTAGTTTTTCGGATTTATATTCACGGATAAAAACCCTGGAAGGTTTGGTTTCTCCTGTTGGATCAATAACTCCGTTTGCCGGCTCAAAAGAAAAAGTTCCTCATGGATGGTTGTTCTGTGACGGAAGGTCTGTAAGCCGCTCTGAATACAGTGCCCTGTTTGATGTTATTGCTGCATCATGGGGGAATGGTGATGGCTCATCTACGTTTAATCTGCCGGATCTCAGGGGGAGGTTTCTCCGCGGAGTTAGTGACGGTTCAGATGTTGACCCTGACGCAGGAGAAAGAGAAAATCCAAATGGTGGGAATACAGGTGACGCTGTTGGTACATATCAAGGGGATGAATTTGGAGAGCATAGTCATGAGTATTGGGATATCTGGCTTTCTGAAGTCGGTGCACCAGTTATTACTTCTACTATGGGAACTAATGGGTTCGATTATGATAATGGTCAATATCAAATAAAAAGGACTTCAGATCCTATGGGAGATTCCGAAACGCGTCCTAAAAATGCGGCAGTAAATTATATAATTAAGTATTAAGAGAATCTCGCTGATGTGTTTCGCCGGGTTCATTAGCAGTTGAGGGTGAACCCGGAGAAAATTTCGGATCTTCTTGTATACAGCCCCAGGCACAGGTTCACTCATAGTAAATGTCCCTTGCCTAAAATATTGCCCACCACCTGTTTCAGAAAAACTCCACACTTCACTACAGGTTAAAGAAGCCGGAATCTCGGACATAATGTTGTAGAGAGAGAATACAGTTTGCATTCTTCTTGACTTTTTCGGGTCCGGGTTCCACAATGTTTTATGGAACAAAAACAAACATCACCCCTGTCTCTTGTTAGCCTTTCTCTCGCGATTTGCAGCCTGCTTTTGCCTGTTGCAACTTTTTACTTTAGAATTAGTATAATTAGTATGATTATTTCTTTTTTGTTCGCAGTATCGGCGGCAGTGTGCGCCCATATATCTTTGAAAGGAATAAAAAATAATGAAATAATAAAAGGCAAGAAGTATGCGGTGACCGGTTTAATAATAGCGTACTTTGTAATTACCTTGAATTTAATTATTTATGTAGTAATTGGAGCTCTATCCGCCCAGCGCTGAATCCCCGTGTGGACAGAGCAGAGCCCATGACCCTGCGAAGAAACGGTAATAAATTTCCCTTCTCATAGCGTGGGGCTTCCAGCCCCACGTTATGAAGAAAGAGGCCCTGATTTATATCTTAGTTTCTTAAGAGTGCTGACCCCGTCGAACGGGGAAAAAATACGGAAGAAACTGTGTTGATACCGGGGTCTGTTTTGCGAAGATGCTCCGGCCAGGGTCTGGTTCTGAGAGACGTTGCACGCAACGTCTCTCTTCCCGGAAACCGGCCCTGTTTAAAAAGAGTTTCTTAAGAGGGTGATAGTTGCAGTAAAAAGCGATATTTTGGGTATGTTTTTCATTTTTATGCTCCCGGACGATAGAATTTTGCCGTAATTAATTACTAAAATTTTTACATGAAAATGCAATAGAGAATACGAGCTCTAACATAGCGTTGGAGCTCTGCAAATTTTTCTTGACAATGCAGGCCTTGTTTTATGTCGTGGTCGTGCTGACCAATTTACATGTAAGGAGTGTTCACATGAAAAGAAAACTATTTTTCTCTCTTCTATTGATGAGTGTACTAATAAGCGCTATATTCACCGGCTGTGGAACCGGCTTTGAAGATGATACTTATCAGGGAGAGTGGTCCGGAACGCTGCAGTTTGGAACCGATAAAGACGACATTGCTCTTGGACATGCCATGGACAAAGATAATAATATTTATGTTGCTGTTCAAACCGAAGGAGCTTTTGACGGGAACACCAACGCGGGAGGAGCTGATATTGCCCTGGCAAAATTTAATTCGGCAGGGGTACTGCAATGGGTAAAGCAGACAGGATCAACTGTCGGTGATTACCCTCGTGATATCGCTATAGATGAAAGCGGTAATATTTATGTAACCGGTTATACGTCAGGAGATTTTGACGGAAATACGAGTGCCGGGGCAGAGGACATTATCCTGGTGAAGTATAACGCCAACGGAGAAAAGCAATGGAGTCGGCAGCTGGGAACAACTGGCATCGATTTTGCTTTTGCAATGGCCGTGAATAAAGAGGGCGATATATATCTTACGGGCCGTACGGATGGTGATCTTTCCGGAAACGCAGAAGCCGCAACAATAGGGACTGCCAACATATTCCTGGTTAAATATAATTCCTCAGGAGAAAAACTGCTTACGCAGCAGTATGGAACAAGTTCAACTGATGAAGGAATTAATCTTGCCATTAATGACGCCGGAAATGTTTATATTACCGGTTATACCGGGGGAGCCCTGAACGGGGAAACCGCCCTGGGATTATGGGATTTCTTCCTTATAAAAGTGGATTCTTCTGACGGTTATTGCTGGACTAAAATTTTTGGAACAATCTATGCCGATGAAGGTTATAATATTGCCATAGACAGTAATAATTATATCTATATAGCCGGACGCACTCAGTATGATCTTGATGGAAACACAAATGTCAACGGAGGCGCAAGCGGAACCTATGATATGTTTCTTGCGAAGTATGATTCATCCGGAACCTGGCAATGGACCGGGCAGTGGGGATCTGCCGGAGCTGATTCTATTGGGGGATTGGCAATATCGAGCGATAATACCATATACATGGGCGGGTATACCGACAGGAATTTCGAGGGAAATAGTAACCTGGTTCTGCTTAAAAGTGATACGGAGAAAAACGTTGAATGGAACTTGGAAATGGGGGGATTTTCCGACGATTATTCAAGAGATGTTTCCCTTGATAGTTCGAACAATCTTTTTATGGTTGGTCATACAACAGGCGGCCTGGACGGAAACACAAACCTGGGCGGGACCGATGTTTTCATTATGAAATTTGATTCTTCAGGAGCCTTGCAGTAATAATCCACCGGTGTCACATAACAAGGGGGTAAGCCCTGCTTTCAAGAAACTAAATTTGGGCGCACCCTTCGGGCCGGGCTTCTCCGGGCTGCGCTTCGCTCCGGTCCTGCGGAAGACCTCCGGACTAAACCCTGCGTATCCCTTGCGCGGAGAGTTGCTCTTAAGAAACTTTTTTTTAACAGGGCCGGTTTCCGGGGATCTTACCCGGAGCCTGCACCTCGCAGGGGTCGCGCATCTCTCCTCGGAATCTCCATATTGCCCGCACTATGTGTCATCATTGTGCAGAATCTTCTCTTTTTAAAATAACCATTGTAACATCATCAGTAGTGCTGTATCCTTCCAGTTTTTTCAGAATGGCATCCCTTATTTTCACAGTTGAACGGAACCCGGATTGTTTCAGTATTCCCATAAGTCTCTCTTCTGAAAATTGATTATTCTTGAGATCTCTGGCCTCAGTAATCCCATCGGTATGCAGAAGCAGAACATCACCATGATTCAGCAGTAACTCATGATTTATATCATTGGGCCTGCCAAGATCCCAGTAAGAAAGCCAGAGTCCATCGGTCTCAACCCGCTCAACCGTTTCAGTTGAAGCCCGGTAAACAAAAAGATCCAGGTGCAGACCCGAAAAAATAACCCGCCCTTCTTTGTTAAAGGAAAGAGCAGTAATAGTCATATATTTATCTTGCGCGATATTTTCAATATTATTTTTTACACCTTTATTAACGATCCTCAGCAGTTCCGAGGGTTTAATGCCGGGAAACTCACTAATGAGAACCTGTATGGAAGTCTGGATCATCATCATTACCAGGCCCGCGAGAACACCGTGTCCGGCAACATCTCCAATAATAACCCAATCCTGTTCTTCCATATTAATAATATCATAATAATCCCCGCCCACATTTTCCGCCGGTTTCATATAGGCGGTAATATCATACCCGTCAATGGACGGCTGTTCCGGAACCAGCGCCGACTGGATATTGGCGGCAATCTCAATTTGAGTCTTTGTCCGTGCGATGTCTTCACGAAGAGCTGAAAGGTGTGAGTTCTCAATCGATATCGCTGCCTGGGACAGGAGAACCTGTCCAATGCGCAGGCGCTCCGGGGTAAAAGCATTCGCCGTAAGATCGTTTTCAAGATAGGCAATTCCCGTTACTTTTGCTTTGTGCCTGATTGGCGCGCATAGAATGGATTTGGGTTTATGTGCCAGGATATACGGATTATTCCCATACTTGCTGTCGTTATGCGCGTCATGGACAACAACATTTTCACCTGTTTTATAAACATAATTCACTATTGAAGACGGGAATTCGCTGCTTTCCGTAAAAGGAATTCCCTGGAGGACACTTATTTCTTCATCGATCTTCCCTTCAGCTTCAATATATAGTTTTCCATCCTCTTCATTTTTCAGAATCAAATACGCTATCCGGGCTCCGGCATTTTCAATTAAAAGCTCCATGATCTTTTTGAGCAGGCTTCCCAAATAAATTTCACCGGACAGGGCCTCTGAAGTTTTTATAATTGTTGAGATATCCAGGTTCGGCATGGAAGATGCCGGGGACCTGTCTCCAAAATACCCGGAATACCGTTCTTTAAGGTCTGAGGTTTTATATACAAGTCCCCATCTTAAATAACAATCATAGGCTTCCGTGATATAGGGAATCGCGAAATCTTCAAATCCCATATCCAGGTAAAAGCGCGCCGCAAGCTCCGCTGCTGCTCCTTCAATATGAATAAAATTATGTTCCTTTGCAGTTTCTATTGATCGTTTATATAGTTCTCCGGCCTCCCAGTATTGTCCGCTTATACGGGCTCGTTCGGCTTCAATTAAATAATATTTATGAATAAAATTTTCGGGACAGTTCTCCGCCCATTTTTTCGTTTTTTCCTGGTTCCTGGAAATTTTCTTCCAATATTTTTTCTTATTTTTTGAAGAAGCAGCAGGATACAGCGCAGCCAGTGTTAATGAATAAAAAATATAAAAATCAGCATAATGAAAAACACCTTTTCCAATATCCGCTATTGATTCCATTTCCAGTATATAAGTCAAACAATCCGAAAATTTTTCGTTGAAGAATGAAGAAAACATTTTATAATATAAAAAATTAAAAAGATAGAGTTTATTGGGGTTTTTCCTGATTAATTGTAATTTTTTATCCTCATCATATCCATCACTATTAAGCGTATACCGGTTATAGGTTAATCCGCTTAAATTTGAAAGAAGTTGAATATTGTCGAGATAGTTTTCGTAAACAAAGGGGTCTTTAATGGATTGCAGCAAATCATGGTGTGTTTTTAATTCTTCCAGTATTGTTCCAATATTTTCGCCTATCATAAAGCGGCTCATGTATGACAGGTTAATACTGTGCCCGGCATAGATCATATCACCGGCTTCAAGCGCGTGCCTATAGGCATCCTTGTATAGGGCAACACAATTCCGCGCGTGTTCTTTTGTGTGCTGGATATACCAGGCAAAAGCGAATTCAACTTTGCACCGTGAAATCCTGTCATCCATTTTTTTATTCAGGTCTAACGCAAGCTTGCCGAATTTGTACCCGGAATCGAAATCACCCAGCCATGAACCGGTAATATTGCCTATGGCAATAAAAGAAATGGCCGAATGTTTTGAGTTTCCATATTTTAATTGAAGGTTAAGACATTTTAATATAATAAGAGCCGAAAGGTTCGTGCTGATATATATAGCGGGGGTTCCTATTGTTACCAGAAGATTATTCGCAGCCAGCTTTTCTTCGTCCTTCATTTCAGGATTATTCAACAGGTCTTCAATTTTTTTTCCGGCAAGCTTCCATTTTACTTTTACAAGCTCTTCTAAAATAGAAGCCTGGTTCGGGGCAAAGGGCAGGGATATTCCAAACATTTTTAGCCCGCTAATTCCAAGAGTAATGGCTTTTTTAAGTTTTCCCATATTGGTATATAAAAGGATCATTATAATAAGGATGTCCGCTTTGTCGACATTTGATTTTGCTTTTTTAATTACTTCTTTAAAGAGCGTTTCAGCGCCTTCGAAATTACGGTTTAAATATTCACATTCTATTCTTTCCTTATAAATTGCATAGGTTCGCTTATAATAATTAATCCACCGGTCATTGGGAAGAAGCCCGGCTGCTGTTGTTAAATATTCTACTGCTGAAAAATAGGCTGAGGTTTTTTTTGCTTTTTCCGCAGCAATGAGATTGAGTTCCGCGAGATTGATCTTTTTTTTCTCGGAGCTGAGAAGAGCCGCGCCGTAATTAAGATTATTCACTATGGAAAAAATATCATCCGGTACAACTTTCTTCGGGCTTTTTTCCAAAAGGATTGTGCCAATCCGGAAATGGATTTTTACTTTTTCTTCTTCAGGAATAAGAGAATAAACAGTCTCCCGTATCCTGTCGTGAAAGAACATATAGAGATCACCTGAAACATGAAAAATGCCTTCCCGGGCCGCACCGGTTAAAAGGGCCAGTGTTTCATCAATAGACCTGTTCGCGATAGTTGACGCTGTTGCCAGGTCAAAGCGGTTTCCAATGCAGGCGCATGTTTTTACCAGGTTCCGGGTTTCCTCATTGAACCCGGTTATTTTTTCAGTAAGAAGTTTAACAACATTATCCGTTACGGGCATTTCTCTAATTTTTTCAATATCCCACTTCCATCCCAGGGCAGGATCAAGTTCCAGCATGTTCTCTTGATGAAGATTGTTTAAAAACCGGTTTATGAAAAACGGGTTCCCATTGGTTTTTTTATGGATCAATTCCGCTAAGGGTAAAGACCGCTCTTCCGTGCACCGGAATAAATTGGAAATAAGACTGTTTACCCGGGCAGTATCAAGAGGATCGAGTAGAATATTTTTAACTGAAACTTCTTTCATTTGTTTTATAAATTGCTGCGTTATAATAATAAGATGGTTTTCATCAACTTCATCTTCCCGGTACGCGGCGATTACAAAAATATATTTTATTTCAGGATCGGTTAAAATTAAGCTCGCGATCTCAAAACTTGCCGGTTCCGCCCAGTGTATGTCATCTAAAAAAATAACCACCGGGTGAGCGGGATTGCAAAATACTTTAATGAAATTTTTAAATACCAGTCTAAAGCGGTTCTGTGATTCATCCGGACCAAGTTCCGGCAGGTTTGGCTGTTTGCCGATTATGAGTTCAACATCCGGGATTATCTCTGTAATAACTTTTCCATTTGGTCCAAGTGCCTTTAAAAGATTTTCTTTTAATAAACGAATGGTCTCTTCGTTTTCCGCGAGGATCTGGTTTGCCAGCTCTCTGAATGCCTGTATTATGGCGGTGTATGGAGTTCCTTTAGTTAATTGATCGTATTTGCCCGAACAAAAATAACCTTTTTTTAAAGCAATGTGATTTTTTATTTCATTAATGAGCGCCGATTTGCCTATACCGGCGGGGCCTATTATATAAAGGAGTTCATCGGCTCCTCCCACCACTCTATCATACGCTTCCATTATTTCTTTAATCTCTTTTTCGCGTCCAATTAAGATCCGGGGAATAGAAAACATCACCGGAATATCCTTCATTCCCAATTCAAATGATTTAATTGTTCCGTTCGAAGTTAATTGCGCGTGGCATTCTTTTAAATCAGCAAGGAGTCCAAAACTGTTCTGGTACCGTTCCTCCGCTGTTTTTGCCAGCAGTTTCATTATTATGTTCGATAGTACTTCCGGTACGGAATTGTTTTTTTTAACCGGGCTTTCCGGTTCCCGGGCAATATGGGAATAGATCAGTTCCATTGGATCTTTGGATTTAAATGGAACGTCCCTGGTGAGCATTTCATAAAAGGTAATACCCAGGGAATACAGGTCGGTGCGGTAATCGACATCGCGGTTCATCCTGCCGGTCTGTTCCGGCGACATATAATACAAGCTTTCTTCTATTGTATTGGAGTTTGTCAATATTGAACATATTCCAAAATCGGTAATTTTAATTTCTCCCGATTCCCGGTTTATGGATACGCTATGGGGTTTAATGTTTTTGTGGATTATGTTCTTTTTATGAAGTTTCCCCAGGATGTGGGCCAGGTGAATAGCTATATCTAAAAAGTACGGGATGTCAATTTTTTCAGGTATTATTCTTTTTAAGGAAGTACCCGGGAAATCTTCAAGGATCAGGGCGAATTTTTTATCATATTCCAAAAAATCATACGTTTGAACAATTCCTGTTATTTCCGGGTTTTTTATGAGTTCGAATTCCTGTTTGAACCTGGCTACGTCTGAAGGGCTTGGATATCTTGTTTTGAGAACTTTGATGATAACTGTTGTATTTTCATTCTCTTTTTTCCCCTGGTAGACAGTTGAGTCAGGGGTTTCATCCAGTTTTTTTAAAATTTGATAATCGGCAATCTTCTCCATGCTCATGATACTATATAGTTTTTGAGAAATGTCAATTGTTTTTGAGTTCCATTATGTTAAACCTGTGGGGTCAATTTAATCCCCGGTTTCAACAAAGATTGGTTTGACTATTATGCCCGAGGCTTTATCCGTATATTCCGCTTCGTGCTTTTTCCGGTTAGTTTCATCAATATTTTCAATAA
>JAAENB010001293.1 GCA_024224995.1 bacterium
CCTATCCCCCCGAGGGGGAAGAAGATGATGGAAAAAGGTTTCAAAACCCACAAAGGTACAGGGCCTTTCCAAAAACTCTTGCGCCCCCTCTGGGGGTTGGGGGGCCGACAGAAATTGACCCCGGTATAAAAACAGTTTCTTTCGTATTTTTCCCCGTTCGACGGGGTCGGCACTCTCAAGAAACTCTTTTTAAATAAGGCCTGTTTCCGGGGATTTTGCCCAGGGGTTGGTTTCTACGAGACGTTGCGTGCAACGTCTTTACGGTCTCTTTCCCGAAAATTTTATCCCGGGTCAACACCACAGAGGGGTAAAACCAAATAAACACCGCGTAGGGCACGGCACGCCGTGCCCGTACGCGTAAGAGCCGCACACCTTCCCGGAATCTCCATAGCCCTGGCCTGAAACCAGCCAGTAAAGGCGTTGCACTGCAACGTCTCTCAGAACGAAACCCCGGCCCGGAGGATTGTTTTCATCACTTCCGGTTCTTTCCGGAAAAACGCTGCGGAAAAATGATCTCAATACTCATTGACACACTCCATTCTCTCAAGCTTTCCCGACGACATCACAACAATAATCTTCTTCAGCGCACAATCCTTCGACCCGCTTATCTTCTTATCCTTCACATACTGCTCAAGTTTCTCACGGGCCTTTTCAAAAGCAGTATCCACAACAGCCGCATCCTGTTTCAGTTCATCAGCCTTGATATATTTCAGCTCAATCATATAACTGAATTTCGTCAAATCCGTTACAAAATGATTCTTTTCAAGCCAGATATCCGCGTATCCTTTATTCATTTCCGGTTCGGAATGGACCCGGTAAAGCGGGGTCAGGTTAAGATAGGCCAGGAGAAAAAGCTTCATCCCCTCTTCGTGAAAGGTGAAATCACGGATGGAGCATGCTTCATAGAATTTATCAATGACATAGCGGAAGAGCTCTTCCCATTTCCCCTCAAAGGCCATGTAATTAAACAATTTTTTCAGCTCATAGATATCTATTTTCAGATCATACACATCATCAACAGCCTTTCTCATATACCCCCAGAACATTGTCTCAATGACTCTATTAATGGGCTTAAACAAAAAGGTTGAATCAAATAGATGTTTATCAATGGTAATAAGGCCCAGATAAAAAAGCAGGCTCACGAATTTCTCACGATCAATAATCTCGCCAATGGCAAAACTGCTTTTCAGGTCTGCTTCAATGGACTGCTTATCCAGGATCTCTTTTAAGATGCTGAAATTCCCATTCAACTTGTTGTCCATAACAAGAAGATACTTTAGCCTGCCGTAATCGGTCCGTACATTGTCGTCAATTAGATTTGACGGGATTTTTTTCTCCTGGATATACTTATTTACATAATATAGAATCATATCAGTATTGTATACTTTTTCAGAGACCTTTTCGGAAAATGAATAATTATTATAAAATTCATTCATAATCCCAATAGTTTTCTTTTTATCATCCCTTTTTATTAAATCTTTTTCAATATAATAATCAACAATAACTTCTGTCTCTTCCCTGGTAAAACCGACCATTGAGTTAAACCGTATACCGGTAGAAATATTATCGCCAATATTGAAACCGCTTGTCACGTCCGCGAGAACCAGGGGAGATACCCCGGTTACAAACAAGCGGTCTATAGCTCCTGATTTGGTTCCTCCCTTGACGATTGTAAAAAAATTCCGCAGGAAGCCGCCGCTGTGGGTTACTTTTTTATATGTATCCTCTCCATGCTCAATAAGAATGGTATTGGCAAAATTGTCATATTCATCAATTAGCAGGTAGTACTTCATCTTCCGGAGAGCAAGCCCGCCAACCAGGTTCTTCAACTTATCGCCCGCGCTCCGGGCATTACTTACATCCGTTAAAATCTTTTCACTGTTTTCAATAAGATCCCGGTACATTTCCAGAAAATTCTCTACCTGGCCCCGTACATGGTCCACAAATGAGAATTCAATCTCTTCCAATGCGCCATTTGTATTTACCATTGAAAAATCAAACTCCAATACGGGGTAACTGTTCTTTAAAGGAGTGGGATTCTTTCCAATATAGGTATCTTTGAACAAGCTATCAAACTGATCTTTCTTATTAATATCATAATAGTGCGATAAAATGGAAATTAAGAGCGACTTCCCGAATCTCCGGGGACGGAGGAAAAAGAGGTATGGCGATCCAAGCTCTTCCAGTTGTTCAATATAGGCAGTTTTGTCTACAAAATAGTAACCTTCTTCCACCAGTTTTTCATAATTGCTGATCCCATAGGGTATTCTCTTGTATTTCATGCCTTCTCCCGGATAAAAACTCTTCCTTTTACATAAAAAAGCATATGCTTATGAAAATCAATCAAAAAACCGGGAATTCTATTGTTATAAGGTTTGTTTTTCTTTTA
>JAAENB010001294.1 GCA_024224995.1 bacterium
CGCGGGCGTGTCTCAATGTACCGAAAAACGTCATTCGGAATGTAAATTATGCCTGCCTGGAGTGATGCCTCGGCAGGTTGTGAGGCTGTTTGAGCGGAGCGAGTTCCGAACGTTCTGCAGAGGTATTGCTCCAGGCAGGCATAATTTACATTCCGGGTTGATATACCTTTTATATGACCCGCTCCACAGGGTCAGGTGCTCTCAAGAAACTCTTTTTGCTTGTGCGCGGGCGTAGAAGCATGGGCTCTTTGGATTGCTGCGGAACTCCCTCCGGTCAAACAGTCCTCACAACCCAAAGAGCCCATACTTCTACGCCAGATGCAGCTCGCAATGGTATTTTGTTTCAGATTTATATTACGGATCATTCTTTTTTGCAGCTAGAAAAATTTCTCAATAACTTTAAAATTCGATTCGGGAGGATTTGAAAAATCTGTTATGTGGTTCAGCACCCCGCTTACCCGTATTCCGGAAAAGAGTTCCACAGCTTCCATGTTCTCACGGACCATTTCTTCCGGAACCGGGGAAGTTCCCTCGTTAATAAAGACAACTCCCAGGGGCTCCATTCCCCTGCTCCGTAAAGACTCTATTGAAAGCAGCGTATGATTGATCGTTCCCAGGCCGGCACGGGCCGCGAGAAGTACCCGGGCCTGTAGATCTTTAATAAAATCTATCATGAGCAGTGAACCCGTAACCGGCACATGGAGACCGCCGGCCCCTTCTATTACCAGGTGGGAATATTCGTTAAAACCGTTTTTTATTTTCGTTCGAACCTCTTCCGCGTCGGGTTTCTGCCCCTGGTCCCTGGCTGCGAAATACGGAGCCTTTGGATTGTCATAGCAGCTCAGGACCGACTCTGCCGGGTCTTTTTCTTTTAGCTGGGGCACATGCCGGTAAATAAAGGCCGCGTCACTATCGATATCATACGGATCAGTACAGCCTGTTTGAAAGGGCTTCAGGTAAAACGGTGTATGCCCTTGTTGATAAAGGTATTGCATAAGAACCAGAGACAGTACGGTTTTTCCTATGCCCGTGTCGGTTCCGGTTATAAATATCGGTGTTGTCATTATTCCCTTCCCGTTTTTTAATATTAATACAGCAAGTTTGACGGCGATTATAAATCTGTCAAGTAGAACCGGCATCACCGTCAGGGAATTATGACTTGACAATTCAAACATAACCCAGGTAATGAGTTACACAATCGAATAAAAGGAGTAGTTTCAATGATAGATATTCAAGAACTTGAAGAAGGCGTTCTCATCGAAGCCGGTGATTTCAATATGGGTATTCAGCAGCTGATTGCCGATATAACTGTTCGATATAGAGATCTCAGCAAAGAAGAAATATATAAGCTTGCCTGTAACGTAATCGGCTCCCTGGTTGTTCAGGAATTTGTTACGGTAATTAAAACCACCTACAAAGAAACCGGTGACGATATTTTCTCCCCGGTCTCCAATGCCGATGTTTCCGGAGATGAACTGGATACCTTTTTAAAAGAACCCGCGAAATGGGATGAACTCGACGTCTTTTCAAAGACCGAAACCTTTGAACTCAAGATCACGGAGGCGGGACGGAATTCTCTTTTTGGATAAATGTGCAGGGCCGCACTCCTTCCCGGAATCTCCATAGCCCTGGCCAGAAACCAGCCAGTAAAGGCGTTGCACTGCAACGTCTCTCAGAACCAAACCTTTGCCCGGAGCATCTTCGCTTCGCAAAAAACAGCCCCCGGTGTCGACATAGTTTCTGCCGTATATTTTTCCGGCCCTGCCGGGTCCGCCACTCTCAAGCAACTCTTTTTGCTTGTGCGCGGGCGTAGAAGCATGGGCTCTTTGGATTGCTGCGGAACTCCCTCCGGTCAAACAGTCCTCACAACCCAAAGAGCCCATACTTCTACGCCAGATGCAGC
>JAAENB010001295.1 GCA_024224995.1 bacterium
ATCGGTTTCTTCCGGAGGGGAAGGGACCGTACTACTTCCCTGTATGGAACCTCTCCGCGCCAGCAGTTCATATAATTATAATATTTAATACCCGAAGTAAGCTCCAACGCGTCGATACCTGTTTGCGCAAGCATGGCAGTGTACGTTTTTGCCAATTCAGGAGTAAGGCCCGGTTCAGGGGTAAAATCTTCAGC
The DNA here is from genome assembly GCA_024224995.1 of bacterium. The sequence goes on from JAAENB010001295.1 coordinate 195, forward strand.
ATTCATCTTTACCAACAGCGGTTTACCCGGAGCGATTTTTTTTATACCTTCCAATATTTCCCGGACTATACGAAAACGGTTTTCATCGGAACCGCCCCATTCATCTTTTCGTTTATTAAAATAGGGACTGAGAAACTGGTTCAGGAGATCTCCGCCTCCGGCATGAACATAAATGATGTCCGTTCCGGCTTCAACAGTCCGTTTCGCAGCGCTCACAAATGAATCAATAACTTCACGAATATCACCGGCAGTCATTTCAACCGGTTTTACCAGGAAAGCAGGGTCCCGGTGAATTGCCGAAGGCCCAAGAGGAGTCCTTCCAATAAGTTCTTTTTTCGCCTGTCTGCCGCTGTGAGTTATTTCAAAAGCGATCTTTCCGCCTTCTGCATGAACCGCATGAGCCAGTTTTTTCAGACCCGGGATCATGTCATCACTGTATATACCAACCTGGTGTTTGAGCGCCTTGCCAAGCGGATGGACATACATAAAGCTGCTGAGAATGAGGCCAATATCACCCTCTGCAAGGCGGCGGTAGGTCTCCACCAGCTCTTCGGTAACCCTGCCGGACTCATCAGCCATACCTTCATATGTCGCTGCCCGGACAAAACGGTTTTTGATTTCCACAGTACCTATTTTTTTTTGTTTTTTTAGTATCGACATGGCTTGTCTCCTTTTAATTATGCAATTTCAAATAGTTTTTAATCTCAACGAGCCAGGCGCCATGTTCTCTGTCACTTTTCAGCGATAAGAGCGCTGATACTCCCAGGATGAATACGAAAAAGGGAAATACAAGATCGGTTGGTGTTAGTCCATGCCACTTCGCGTGCTTGAGCGGCGCGTATACATCATTCCATGAGCCGGGATTATTTACCAGGATCATACCGGCAATGGTAATTCCCCTGAAAATATCGAGAGAA
>JAAENB010001296.1 GCA_024224995.1 bacterium
CGCCAGTAGCTCAGCTGGATAGAGCAACGGCCTTCTAAGCCGTAGGTCTCAGGTTCGACTCCTGACTGGCGTACTTTACGATTATGGTGGCTGTAGTTCAATGGTAGAGCCCTGGATTGTGATTCCAGTCGTTGCGGGTTCAACTCCCGTCAGCCACCCATAGCACTTTTATAGAGGCATCCTTTAAAAACAGGATGCCTTTTTTATTGTGGGGCAGGGGGCAGGGGGCAGGGCAGCCAGTGCTTGCACAATTACCCTTGCTTCAGTCTACTCTTCTTCTTCAGGTTTGTTCTCAATCTCGTTCTCAATATCTTCAATGCTTGGAAGATCTGTCTTCAGTTCTTCCGGAACGGATTCAACGAGCTTATACTCCGAAACTCCTATGGGTTTTGATATATCTTTAAGAGCATATTCGGCAATAATCTTATTTTTCCCCTTACAAAGAAGCAGCCCAATAGACGGGTTATCTTCATCGGTCTTAATCAGGTCATCGAGCGTGGAGAGGTAGAAATTGAGTTTCCCGGTGTACTCCGGCTTAAACTTATCGGTCTTTAATTCTATTGCTGCATAACAGTGCAGTTTAAGATGGTAAAACAGAAGATCAATATAAAAGTCCTCGTCGTCAACTGACAGGTGATATTGCCGGCCAACATAGGCAAAACCGGCTCCCAATTCCAGGAGAAAATTCTTCATATGACTCATCTGGGTAGTTTATAAGGATCTTTAATGACCTGTTTCGCAAGGTCCGACTGAACAGCAGGCAGCGTTGTATCGAAATTAGTGGTTTTTTCTTTATCTCCCTGCCTTTTGTATAAACCCGATTCAATTTGCATAACAAGAACATTCCTGGACCAGCCGTTTTTAACGGTTTCCTGAGCATACCAG
>JAAENB010001297.1 GCA_024224995.1 bacterium
CAATTCAAACTCGAATTTCACCTGCGCGTCTTGCATAATTTTCACAAAAAGATGCTTATACTTGTTATCTTTTAGTAAATTTTTCCACTGTCGGCACCGCGTCCAGATATGATGGGTCAAGCCAACCTCATTATCTCGTTCTTCGTAAGGCATATTCGTCCTCCCTTTTATTAATTTGAAATATTTTTTAGGCCCTTATATATAGGACGAACGGGAAGGCCTTTTGATGAAATTTTTTTGGGTTTTTTTTGCATAAAATTGAATTTTTTTCAAAAAAAGCCGTTTTTTGCGGGGTTGGGACCTCAGAGCTCTTCTGTAGAGCCCTTTTTGAGAGGAAAGACCTCAGAGCTCTTTATTTGTCAATTCATTTTAGGCAGGCTCTTGGACCTCTTTAAAAGAGCTCTTTTTTTAGGAGCTCCTGGCGTCAATACTCGACAAGCCCGCCTCTCTCCGCGGCATCTTCTTCTTATATTTATACCCGGGATACCCCAGTATAATCGCGCCGCCAACCTGGCGGGAGGCGTCGAGACCAAGGAGCTTGTTTATTTTTTTGGGTTTATTTATTGCAGAGCTCACGAGAAACCCAATCCAGCAGGAGCCCAGGCCCATGGAAAGGGCCATGAGTTCGATATTTCTCATGGCAACGGAGCAGTTCTGGTGGCAGAGGGGATTTTTTTTGTATTCGTGAGCAACCAGGATCATGGGCGCGTTGCGGAATATCATGCCCGGGAGTTCATCGTGTTTTTTCCGGTGTTTGATGATATAGTGATAGGACTTGTATTTTTTTACCAGCTCAGGACCCAGTTTCATCTCAATGAGCTTGCCCGCGATTCCGCCCGAGGTAATGATATTAAGACCCGTTTTCCAGAGAATATCGATAATGTTTTTTTCAAGGTTAAGCATAAAATCTTTATTGCTGATGGCAAGAAATTCAACAGCCTGTAAATTACCCCCGGAACCGCAGTGATGAGCAGCTTCAAGAAGCCGGGCAAGCGTCTCCTCTTCCACCGGGGCATCACGATAATGGCGGATGGAGCGCCGGGAAAGGAGCAGGCTTTTCATGGCACCGGGAGAGATTCCCGGATCGGGAAGATGCTCAAAATCGTCAGGTGAAAGCTCTTCATGAGTAATTGCTCCCGAAGGGCAGAGATCAATGCAGTGCCCGCAGGCGCAGCATTGATCGGGGTAGCGAATGAAACAGCCGCCGCCGTCCAATTTGGCAATAACATAATCCGGGCAAATAGTATAGCAGATGCCGCATTCAGTGCATTTGTCTTTGTCAATTGAGATCATAAAAAAGCCTCCCCATGAATTGAAGCATAAGGATAATGGAAACAGGGCATTTGTCAATCGTAAAACAGGGCATAATCTCAGAGCTCTAAAAAAGAGCTCTGAGGTGGAAATGAACTAAGACAAGCGCTCTTTATGAGAGTTTTTTAGTCAAAAGAATTACTTCTGAAGAATCTTTCGTGAAAATCGACCCAATAGCCGTTTCCTTTTTTGATATAATCAACACCAATATAACTCAGGAAATCGGTTAATATTTTTACGATCTGTTTTATTGAATCGGAATAGCCCGATAAATTATTTGTATGTGAAGTTTGCAGGACAGCGTGAACCTGTTCCCAATGGGGCTTTATGTAGCTTGAATAGATGAAACTGTTTTTAATGCCGGAATCGGCATTGGTATAATTAATCGCAAAATATCGCGATAAGGGATCGAGTAATCCCTTATGCAGGGAATGGGTTACCCTGTTCCAGGAATTTTCAACAGGGACTTTCCCCGAGGCCGCGGCATGGATAATGGAATGAAGAGAATTAAATGAATCGCTAATGATAGAATTAATATCACCATCAAACTGCAGCCTGGTTTTAATGAGCTCTTGCGCGATGGTAACTTTTTCCCTGTTGACGTAAAATTCATCATGGATCATTACGCCAACCGTATACAGGTCGGGGTGTATGTACCTGTTCCGCAGGGAAATAAATCCTTCGTTTTTATAGATCGCGGTATATACTTTTACATGAAGCAATTCCTCAAGTACTGTTGGAATAATATCGTTGTTGTTCTGAGCGGTTGATATTGAATTAACAAATGAGGCCGTAAACAGAATTATGGGATTGAGGGTGTGGCGGGTTTCAACAGGGATGGCCAGCCCCCTGGGTTCGCTGGTTCCCAGGCGATAGCTGCGGTTCGCGTTGAGTGATTTTTTATACAGCTCGTTAACGGTTTCTTCAACAGTTCCGTCGGGAATTATTAATACTGAATTGAAGTACGAAAAAGAGGGGGCCGGCAGCACAAGAGATGCCAGTTCCCGTACCAGTTTTGAAAACATGGAAAGCGTCTCTTCCGCTATTTGAGCTCTGCTTTCAATGGCAATAGCTGCATGGTTACTGTTTTCTATCATACTGTCTATCTTTAATGCTTTTTTGTGAATCTGTCCAGCTCTTTTTTGGGAATGTAAAATTCTTGACAAAACTATGAAAATATAGATACTTGATGGAACAAAGAGAAGGAGCGTTTAATGGAAAAAAAATTTAAATCTCAATCCACTCCCCAATTGGTAGCGATGATTCGCACAATGCATTACAAAATGAAAAATAAATATTTTAAAGGGAATGATTATCTCGCTGAGAAGTTTTTAAATAAAAAATTTACTATCATGATGAAGCTTCCTTTTTTGCGCTGGCTTATTAATTATTTTTATACCAGGCTCCTGCCGGGCGGGGCTGAGTTTATACTGGGCAGGGACAAATATTTCGACAAATTGCTGGAAGAAAACATGGGCAAATGCGAGCAGCTGGTTATCCTGGGCGCGGGCTTCGACACCCGGTCCCTGCGCTTTGGTGAACTCATGAAAAACGGTACCATCTTTGAACTGGATCACCCGGAAATCTCCGCCATGAAGATTGAAAAGGTCAAAAAAATTGCCGGAGAATTACCGAAAAATTTAATCTTTGTTCCAATCGATTTCGACAGTGAATCACTCAAGGAAAAACTGGAAGAGGCTGGGTGCGATAAAACTAAAAAAACATTATTTTTCTGGGAAGGGGTTACCTATTACCTGGAACCGGAATCCGTTGATGAGGTTATGCTCTATATCTCAGGAACCTATCCTCAAGGATCTCTCCTGATTTTTGATTATCTTTACAAAGAGTTAATAACAAATCCCGGGGACTTTTTTGGCGCGCCGGAATTTATTGAAGTGGTGAAAAAAAAGAATGAGCCCGTACTGTTTGGTATTCCCCGGGGAAAAGGGCCGGAATACCTGGAAAAATGGGGATACCGCCAGGTCTCTGCGTATGAGTCCGAGACCATGAATAAAGAGAATTATACCATGCCTAACGGCACGCCCGTTGGACGAAGTTATGAATTTATGGTTTTTGTACTGGCCGAAGTTAAGTAGCCCTTGATTAAATCGTGGTACTGCTCCGTCAGGGAATCATTATATTCTTTTGGGGCTCTGCTTTCCCTGACCTGCTTCCACAAAATTGAAGCCACTTTTAAGGGTTTTGTGTAATTTTTCGCGCTGGGCGATTGGGTAAAATCTTTCACAAAGCGGTTCCATTGATATGTTTTATCTTCATCTGTTGCTTCAAAATTTTCTTTTGGGGTGGAATATATTTCTAAGAGTTCTCGGACAGTAATGTCGGAACCGTTTTTTTCCGCGTTACGAACTGCCGCGCCCATATGTTTTGTGAACGATATTTTGTTTTTGTTTAGATGTTGAGCGAAAAATTCTCTCAGCCGGTGATTAAACCGTAGTCCTTCTTTTAAAAAGAGAGAATCAAGTGTGATATTTGTTATTTTTGTTGGCCCCGCTTTGGAGCCGGTTCTTTTTTTTGGGGAAGTCTTTATCTCTCCGGTTCTGAGATAATGGAGTATTCTCTGCTGTAATTCCGCTTTGGTCCCGGAATTGGGAATACCCAGTTCAGTGCACAAACCGGCAAGCTCTGTTTTATACCAGTATTTTTCTAAGAAGTCTTTTTCTGTTATCATAGGTATAACCGGGTATTTACCCGCTAAATAGCAAGTATTATTGATATTAAGCAAAGTTTTTTAATAAAAAAAATAAATCTGTTGTAGTTTTACCCCCCTCATTTCTTATGGCACATAATTATCTCACTTAAAATAAGGAAAATAAATGAATCTAGAAAAATTTCAGGCATTAGGGTTATCTGAAAAGACCCTGAAAATATTAGACAAAAAAGGCTTTGAAGAACCTACGGAGATCCAGGAAAAGGCAATTCCCATCCTGCTCAACTCCGATATCGATATAATCGGTCAGGCTCAAACAGGGACCGGTAAAACTGCCGCGTTTGGACTCCCTATTCTCGAAAAGATGGAGAAAAGTTCAAAACATGTTCAGGCTCTTATTCTTACTCCCACCAGGGAACTTGCTATCCAGGTATCGGAAGAGATTAATTCTTTTAAGGGCAAGAGTAAATTGCAAATAATTCCCGTTTACGGCGGTCAATCCATTGTGGACCAGCTGCGGCGGCTCAAGAACGGAGTGGATATTGTTGTTGGAACTCCGGGCAGGGTATATGATCATATTAAACGAAAAAGCCTGGACCTGTCACAGGTCTCCTATGTTGTTCTGGACGAGGCCGATGAAATGCTCAATATGGGATTTGTTGAGGAAGTTGAAGAGATTTTAGAGCATACCAATCCCGAAAGAAAAACGCTGCTTTTTTCTGCAACCATGCCCGAACGGATCAAGAAAATCGCGAAAAATTATATGCACGACTATGAGATAATTTCAACAAAAACAAGGAATCTCACTGCCGACCTTACAGACCAGATATACTTTGAAGTTGCTGCTGCCGATAAACTGGAATCGCTCTGCCGCATAATTGATGTGGAAAAAGATTTTTACGGTCTCATATTCTGCCGTACCAAAGTGGGTGTTGATGAGCTGGCCAACAAACTCCTTGACCGCGGATACGAAGCCGAAGGAATTCACGGAGACCTGTCGCAGCACCAGAGAGAACGGGTCCTGGAAAAATTTAAAAAACGAAGGATTAGTATTCTTGCTGCTACTGATGTGGCTGCCAGGGGAATTGACGTTGAAAACCTCACTCATGTTATTAATTATTCTCTGCCCCAGGATTCGGAGGCGTATATTCACCGTATTGGCAGAACCGGAAGAGCCGGGAAAAAAGGTATTGCCATAACGTTTATTACTCCTGAAGAATATCGAAAATTGATGCAGATATCAAAAGTTACAAAGACTACAATTCGAAAAGAGAAACTGCCCCGGGCATCGGAGATTGTAAATATAAAAAAAGCAAGGATCCAGGGAGAATTGCAGGAAATAGTGGCATCCGGGGGCCACAAGGATTATATTGTTACGGCTCTCCGGATGCTGGAAGGGAACGATCCGGTTGATGTTGTTGCTTCTATCCTTAAATATTCTCTGGAAAATGAACTGGACGAGTCAAAATACAAGGATCTTACGGATGTTTCCGTTGATAAAAAAGGAACCACCCGTCTTTTTGTTTCTTTCGGGAGAAAAGACGGTATTACCCCTCAGAAGCTGGTGAAACTTATTAACAACGAATCAAAAGTCCGTGCCGGTAAAATCAGTGAAGTAAAAGTCATGGACAGCTTTTCTTTTCTTACGGTACCTTTTGAAGAAGCGGAAATTATTTTACAGGCATTTAACCGCAGGAATAGTAAAAAAACACCGCTTATTCAGCGGGCTAGCGGTCAGAAAGACCAGGGAAAGAAAGGCAAGTCCTTTGGCAAGAAGTCCTATAGCAAAAAGTCCTATAGCAAGAAACCGGGTAGTAAGAAACCGTATAGCAAGAAGACAACGAAGAAAAAGGGGTGATCGGTTCAGAGCAGTGCGTGTCTTAATATAAGGTATATCGACCCGGAATGTAAACGATGCCTGCCCGGAGCAATACCTCTGCAGAACGTTCGGAACTCGCTCCGCTCAGACAGCCTCACAACCTGCCGAGGCATCGCTCCGGGCAGGCATCGTTTACATTCCGAATGACGTTTTTCGGAATATTAAGACACGACCTGAATTTAAGCTGCACCCGTTGACAGTTTTCAGTTGACAACTGAAAACCAGTTCCTTAAGAGAATAGATCAGAAACTAAATAGCATTGCGAGCTGCATC
>JAAENB010001298.1 GCA_024224995.1 bacterium
TCGGAACTCGCTCCGCTCAAACAGCCTCACATTCCGCAGAGGCATCGCTCCGGGCATAGGTTACATTCCGAATTACGTTTTTCGGTAAATTAAGACACGACCGACCCTGTGTAGCGGGAAAAAATACGAAAGAAACCTGATATTTGCGAGCAGCATCCGGCCTGGAAGTATCCCCCTCTTCTAAATGTGAGGACTGTTTGAGCAACGCGAGTTCCGCAGCATTTAGAAGAGGGGGATGCTTCCAGGCCCGCCTACATGCACAATTTAGTTTATTGAGAGTCCATAAACGTTATAGAGTAACGCAGTTTTTGGTTCAAAACAAAAAAAGTATTTGCACTTTATCAACATTTATTTTATCAATTAATACAATAGAAACCAAGGAGGAAGCAATGGCAGATTCGAAAATAGTGGCACGACTCGACGAAAAACTTATTGAAAGCGGACTCATTGACCCGGCTTACAAAGACGATCTTCAACTGGTCCATAAAATGCTAAACACCCATGTACGAAAAAACGGGAAGATCCTCACTGAAGCAACCTTTCAAAAAGGGGACGCGAAATTACGGGAGTGGCTCATGCTGCTTTATAAGAAAGGAGCGTCACAGGAAAAGCTGACTGTTTACCTCCGCTGCGGCCTGGCCCATCTCTGTTTTGACTATGTAGAATCTTCATATCAGAAAATCTCCGAAGACGACCTGGTTACCAGGGCATTACAATCTTTCAAAAAAAGAAATTTCCACAAGGCATTTTTCAAGGTTGCCGCCTCCAAGCTGGAAAAACCCAGGAAAGTAAAAGCCATAAAGAAAAAAGCCGCAGCTAAGAAAGCCTCTCCTAAAAAAACTGCGTCTCAAAAGGCTGCTGCGGCGAAGAAAGCTGCTGCCGCAAAGAAGGCTGCTGCGGCTAAAAAAGCTGCTGCCGCGAAGAAGGCTGCTGCGGCTAAAAAAGCTGCTGCCGCGAAGAAGGCTGCGGCGGCTAAGAAAGCTGCTGCCGCAAAGAAAGCTGCTGCTAAAAAAGCCGCTGCTAAGAAGGCTGCCGCGAAGAAAGCCTCCAGGAAGAAAGTGGTGAAAAAGACTGCAAAAAAAGCTGCTGCGAAAAAAACAGCAAAAAAGACCGTAAAAAAGACCGTTGCAAAGAAAAAAACAGCTCCTAAAACTGTCCCGGTAAAAAAGGAGACAGCGAACAAAAAACCCGAGAAGAAAGGACTGTTCTCGAAGTTTCTCAAGAAGAAGTAGGGCTCAGGGGGGGAAGGTGATCGGTAAAGAAAGCAGGGCTTCCCTAAAGCAGAAGGAAAACATAATAATATATCGTCATTCCATTACAAACATAACTGGGATGGTAACCATTATCAGCCGCAAAGCACTAGCTCTTTGGGTTGTGAGGACTGTCTGACCGAAGGGAGTTCCGCAGCAATCCAAAGAGCTAGTGCTTTGCGGCCGCACTGATAACAATAATCAAGCTGTGCTCACCAACAAAATCCCCAAATAAACTCTTCACTTCAACAACCGAATACCGTCCAACAAGACTAAAAAAAACCAAAATGTGATACTTTTTTCATATTTTTGATTGACACTTAAGGCCAAAATTATTATATTTATTGTATTATCGTACAGTATACGATATTAACGAATGGACGGGCATTCAACATAAAAATAAGGGCTAAAAAGGGCGTCAATACTATGAAAAACTTGACAGACGCCCGGTAAGAGGAATCTAGTAAAAAAATAGAATCCATCCGGTAAGAAGAAAACCGGGGGGAGCAGATTCCAACTACAAGAGGTAAAAAAATGTACGAAACAAAACCATGGCTCCAGTTTTACGGAGACACCCCTCATGCGCTTGATTACCCCAGGGTAACAATGTACGAATCCCTTATTAAAACTGTTGAAAAATACCCCAATTCAATAGCCTATGATTTCCTTGGATATACATCAACATACAAGAAGTTCGCGGAAGAAATTGACCACTTTGCCGATGCCCTGGCTTCGCTGGGTTTGAAAAAAGGCGACCGGGTTACCATATCCATGCCAACGTCCCCTCAGGGAGTTATCTGTTTTTACGCGGTAAACAGGCTTGGCGCTGTTGCCAGTATGATCCACCCTCTTTCTACGGTAAGTGAGATTGAATTCTATGTTAATCTAAGCAAAAGCAAGGTTGCCCTTACCATTGATGCCTTTTATGGAAAGTTCAAAGAGGTAATAGAAAAGACCAACCTGGAAACGGTAATTTTAACAAAAATACCCGATTACCTGGGTCTCTTAAAAAAAGCAGGTTTTAAACTTACAACAGGACGGAAAATCCCAAAAGTTCCGCAGGATCCCAATGTAAGGTGGTGGAAAGACCTCATGAACGCCTCCTATCCCAAAACACCCAAGGCAGATATGGATACGGACGACATGGCTGTAATCCTGTACAGCGGCGGAACAACAGGCACGCCAAAGGGAATTATGCTTTCCAACATGAACTTTGTTTCCGAAGGAATGCAATGCGCAGAGTGGGCCAAACTGGATAATACCGACGCGGTACTGGCAATCCTTCCAATATTCCACGGCTTTGGTCTTGGCGTATGTGTTAACGGAGCCTTTATGGGCGGCTGTAAAAGTATCCTGGTTCCGCAGTTCACTCCCGAAAGTGTTGCCCAGCTTATAAAGAAAAAAAAGCCCTCAGTGATTATTGGGGTACCAACCCTGTATGAAGCGTTAAATAAAAACCCGGTTTTTCAAAAAACAAATCTCAGCTGTCTGAAGGCAGCGTTCTCCGGGGCAGACACCCTGCCGCGTGTGGTAAAAGAGCGTTTTGAAGGGATTGTTCAGCAGCAAGGTGGTTATGTAAAACTCCTGGAAGGATACGGCCTTACGGAAGCAGTAACCGGTATTATGGCAACTCCCATGAATGAGTATCGTGAAGGAAGTATTGGAATTCCCTTTCCCGACATGCTGGCAAAAATAGTAAAAATGGATACCACTAAAGAGGCCGACTTGCTTGAGGAAGGCGAGATTTGCATTAAAGGGCCGGCAGTAATGCTGGGATATCTTGACAACCCTGAAGAGACCACAGAAGTTCTGAAAAAACACGATGATGGCGAGATCTGGCTCCACACCGGGGACATTGGCACCATGGACAAAGACGGGTTCTTCTACTTTAAGCTCAGACAAAAAAGGATGATAAAATCTTCAGGCATGAATGTATACCCTGCACAGGTTGAAGACCAGATTTACAAACACGCTGAAGTTGCTGAAGCATGCGTTATTGGAGTACCGGACCAGGAGCAGGTTCAAAAGGTCAAGGCATACGTGGTACTGAAAGACCCGGCAAAAGCATGCGCTGAACTGCAAAAAGACATTATTGGCCATTGCCGCAAAGAGCTTATTAAATGGAGCTGTCCGCGGGAAATTGAATTCAGGGACGAGCTTCCAAAAACCCTGGTAGGAAAAGTCGCTTTTAAAGCCCTTGAAGATGAAGAGGTTGCACGGCTCAAATCGGAAGGAAAATATGCGGGATAAAAGACCGCTTGAAATTTAACTGTTGAAGTCTCAAGTTCTTTTATCCTGAGTTTTTACTTGTATTGGCGTAAAGTTTAATAGTACCTATACCTGAGAGCGCGGCAGTGTGAATGTATCTGCAGCAGGAGCACTGTCGCCTCCGGGTTCAAGTATTTTTAAACAGTTACTATATAGAGGAACAAACGATGAAAGAACTTGAGATATTTCACGAAATATCATCCAACCCATATGCTTACGCGAAAAAATGGAAAGAGGAGTCGGGTAAAAAAATTGTCGGCTACTTTTGCACCTATGGCCCTGAAGAACTGATCTGGGCAGCGGGCGCCCTCCCCTTTAGAATATTCGGCGGTGTAGATTCCATATCTCTTGCCGATGCTCATCTCCAGGCTTACAGCTGTTCCCTGGTACGCGGCGGCCTTGAAGAGGCTCTCGCGGGAAAGCTTGATTTTCTCGATGGTACGCTCTTCCCTCATACCTGTGATTCCATACAGCGGCTTTCGGATATCTGGCGGTTAAATACGGGGTTTGCCTTTCATATTGATGTTGTTCTCCCGGTAAAACTGGACACAGAAAGTGCCCGCGATTATATGACCGATGTTCTTAAAAACGGTACCGCGGAACTGGCAAAAGAGCTTGGGACAACTATTGGAGAAGCGGAACTTAACGCTTCCATAGACCTTTTTAATGCCATTCGAGCCAAACTTGAAACCATTTATGAACTGAAAAACACGAGTCCCGGGATCATTTCCGGTAAAGACCTGTACGCGATTATACGAACATCCATGATAATGGACAGAAAAGAACTCTTAAGCGGACTGGAAGCCCTGGTAACAAAGCTGGTGGAGCTCTCCGGAGGAGTGCAGGCAAATTCCCACAAGAGAATATTACTGGCCGGCGGGCTTTGCAACCATCCGGATATTTATTCCATAATAGAAGAATCGGGCGGAACTGTTATATGGGACGATCTCTGTACCGGAACCCGGTCCTTTACCGGCAGAATTGAAACCGGCTCCGGCGACCCGGTAAAAGCAATTGGCGAGCGTTATATTGAGCGGGTAGTATGCCCGGCAAAACACGCCTCAAACACCGGCAGAGGCGACAACCTGGTACGCCTGGCAGAAGAGCGGAACTGTGAAGGAGTTATCTTCCTGTTCCTGAAATTCTGTGATCCTCAAGCATTTGATATTCCTTACATGAAAGAGTATCTTGATAATAAAGGGATACCTAACATGATAATGGAAATAGAAGAACAACTCCCATCGGAAGGACAGTTAAAAACCCGGTTTGAGTCGTTTATACAGATGATATAAGAAAAATATATAAATTTTATAAGGAGGTCGGCCATGACAGAAAAGACAGAACAAGGCGAAGTAAAGGACATGGAAAAAGAACGGAGAAAAATTCGCTCTGTTAAAAAAATGAAAGAAATAATGACAAATTATTATATCGAAGCGAAGACTGCGGATCAGCACGGCAAAAAAGTTGCCTGGATTACCAGCGGCGGTCCGGTGGAGCTTCTTATTGCCATGGATGTTATTCCTGTTTACCCTGAAAATTACGGAGCCATGATCGGAGCCACTAAAATGGGTGTCGATCTTTGCGAAAAAGCGGAAGAGATGGGCTATTCCCGTGATCTCTGTTCATACGCCCGTGCCGACATTTCCTGCGCCACTGTAAACGGGGGCCCAATTGGCGGTCTGCCAAAACCCGATTTTCTAGTCTGCTGCAACAATATTTGCGGAACGGTTATGAAATGGTACGAAGTACAGGCCCGGTATTTCAATGTTCCGCTGTTTATTCTTGATACGCCGTTTATTCATACTGAGTTTTCAAAAGAAGCGCAGGCTTATGTGCGGCGCCAGATTGATGAATATATTATTTTCCTTGAAGAGCAGTGCGGAAAAAAATTCGATTACGACAGAATGAAAGAAATTGGAAAGCGGGCAATACAGGCTCAGAAAATATGGCAGGAGGTTCTCGACACCACGAAACACAAACCTGCTCCAATGACGGCTTTTGACGCGTTTTTCCATCTTGGATTGATTGTTACTCTGCGGGGAACTCAAACGGTTCTTGATTATTATACCATGCTCCGTGATGAGATGCGTGAGAGAATAGCCCAGGGCATCAGTATGGTCCCGAACGAACAATATCGTTTACTCTGGGACAATCTTCCCGTATGGTTTAAAACAAAATGGCTATCGGACAAATTTGCTTCACATAATGCGGCTCTTGTTGCCGATACCTATACTTCGGCCTGGAGCGGAGTAATGCACCTTATGGACGAAGACAATTTTCTCGACACCATGGCCCTGGGATATTCGAGCGTTTATATTAATATATCCATTGACAAAATGTATGACAAATTAGAAGATATGATCTTAAAATATGATGTGGATGGACTGGTAATGCACTCTAACAGGAGCTGCAAGCCCTATTCACTGGGTCAATATGATCTCCAGAAGATGGTTCGGGAGCGGCTCAATGTACCGACACTAATCATCGAAGCCGACATGGTTGATGAACGAAGTTTCGGAGAAAGCCAGATCGAGACCCGAATCGATGCTTTTATGGAGATGATAAAACAGGGTGCAGCAATCAGTGCCTGAGTTTCAGATGCCGGGTTTCACCACTCCTGCCTGAAACCCGGCTCTCACCACCCCAATCCCGTTAACAAACGAAAACATACAATATGGAGGAAAAAAAATGCATAGAATGAATTATGCCCTGGACGGAAAAGTTGTACTGGTTACCGGCGGCAGCAGGGGAATTGGCCGGGAAATAGCCCGGACGCTGCTTGCTCAGAAGGCTAAAGTTATTATTTGCGGAAGAAAACTGGAAGGGCTTGAAGCTGCTGCTGAAGACCTCAATGGCGAGGATAACCTGATGACAATACAAGCCCATATTGCCAAAGTGGGTGATGTGGATTCCCTGTTCGACAAAATAATTGAAAAATTCTCACGGATCGACGTTCTTATTAATAATGTGGGTATGAATATTTTTACCCCTTCACTGTCAGAGTCCGACCCTACGATGTGGCAAAAAATTATCGATTCCAATCTTAACGGAACCTATCTTTGTTCCAGGCGGGCCGCAGCTATAATGACAGAACAAAAGGGCGGAAAAATAGTAAACATCTCCTCTACCGCGGGCAGCAAAGCATCCCCTGGAATGGGAATATACGGTATAGCCAAAGCCGGTATTGAGATGATGACCAAAGTCCTGGCAGCAGAACTGGCCATGTTCAATGTCCAGGTTAACACTGTTGCTCCTGCCATGGTACGGACCGAGTTCAGCAAACCATTCTGGTCCAACACGGAAATTCACAGTGAAATCATCAAGGGAATTCCCCTGGGAAGAATTGCCGAACCCTCAGAAGTTGTACACCCGGTACTCTTCCTGGCATCGGACGGTGCGAGTTTTATTACGGGCCAGACTCTAACAGTCGATGGCGGGTCTTCGGTTAAATAGCATGATTACAGCAGGAATAGATATAGGCTCAATAACCACCAAAGCTGCAATACTTTCCGATGGAAAGCTTGTTGGCACTAAAGTTTCATTTACCGGGTATAACGCGAAAAACGCCGGGCAGAGAATTTTTGATGAACTTCTGGCGGAAGTGAACATGGACGCCTCTTCCATAGACAAGATCATTGCTACGGGGTACGGCAGGAACAGTGTCACGTTCGCGGATAAAGCCCTTACGGAAATTATTTGCCACGGAGCCGGAGCCTATTTTCAGAATTCACACATCCGGTCCATTATCGACATAGGCGGCCAGGACAGTAAAGCGATCCTCCTGGACGCCAACGGAAACGTTAACAACTTTGCCATGAACGACAAATGCGCTGCCGGAACCGGCCGGTTCCTGGAAGTAATGGCCCGGGCTCTTGAAGTAGACCTTGACGATTTTGGCGCGCTTTCCCTTCATTCGGACACCCCCTCAAAGATCAGCAGCATCTGCACGGTGTTTGCTGAGTCAGAAGTTATTTCCCTCATTTCCAAAGGCGAGATCCGGGACGACATTATTGCCGGAATACACGAGTCCGTTGCCGCAAGGGTTACCGCCCTTGCCAAACGGGTTGGAGTTACGGCCCCGCTTATGATGACCGGGGGAGTTGCCAAAAATATTGGCGTGGTTAAAGCCCTGGAGAAAAAGCTGGAAATGCCGTTGGAAGTGACGGAATCGGCCCAGGAAAACGGGGCTATTGGGGCTGCGGTTATGGCGGGGAGATTGTAGGGGAAGGTGATCGGTTAAGAAAAGGTTATGCGTCAAATATAAGGTATATCAACCCGGAATGTAAATTATGCCTGCCCGGAGTAATACCTCTGCAGAACGTTCGGAACTCGCTTCGCTCAGACAGCCTCACAACCTGCCGAGGTATCACTCCGGGCAGGCATAATTTACATTCCGGGTTGATATACCTTATATTTGACGCATAACCTTTTCTTAACCGATCACCTTCCCCTACAATCTCCCCGCCATAACCGCGGCCCCAATAGCCCCGTTTTCCTGGGCCGA